>NZ_JBHZAG010000079.1:0-46005 GCF_042754125.1 Amycolatopsis sp. NPDC059235 | reverse complement strand
CCGTCGTTTTGGGTACCCTTTCGTCATTTTTTTCCCCTCGGTTTCCCCCACACGACCCGGGGCGTTCCGTGAGGGGCCCCTTCACGGACTTAGATTCCCTCAAGGGGCCCTTCACGGACCGCCCCCACCTCCGCGATGCACCCAATGTGGCATTCGGTGCATCCCACGCACCCAATGCGGCATTGGTTGCATCCCATGCACCCAACGCCACATTGGGACGCTTGCCCCACCCACCAACCGCCGCCGACACACCCAACGTTCGAGGCACCCAGCCCCAAACCGCACCAGTGCACCCAACAATCGAGGCACCCAGCCCCACACCGGCACCACTGCACCCAACGTTCGAGGCACCCGCCCCTAAACCGCACCGATGCACCCGCTATCGAGGCACCCAGCCCCTCCCCCGCACCCCGATACGAAGCCTCCCTGCGGTTCGGGGGTGCTTGTCAAGGCATCTTTCCCGCCTTGACAAGCACCCCCGAACCGTCAGCACACTCGGGCTTCGGGGTGCCCCACGCAACCACCAGCGATGTTGCCGCCAGGCGACGAGCAATCAAGCATCAAAATCCACAGTAACCCGCTCAGAAACCGGATGAGACTGACAAGTCAGCACAAACCCAGCCTCCACCTCCGCCTTCTCCAACGCGAAATTCCGCCGCATATCAACGGCCCCCTCAGTCACCCGCGCCCGGCAAGTCCCGCAAACCCCGCCCTTGCAAGCAAACGGCAAATCCGGCCGAAACCGCTGCGCCCCATCCAGCACCGAAGACTCACGCGGCAAATTCATAGTCGTAGACCGACCGTCAAGAACCAGTGTCACCTCAGACGAAGCACCAGCCACCGCAGGATCAACATGCTTAACCGGCTCCGGCGGCACATCGTCCACATAGAACAGTTCCTGATGAATTCTCTCCCCAGGAACCCCCAGCGAACCAAGAAGATCCTGCGCAGAGGCAACCATCCCAAACGGCCCGCAAAGCCAAAAGTGATCCACCTCGTCCACCGGCACAATCGACCCGAACAACGCACTCAACTTGTCCGCATCCAACCGCCCAGTGAACAGCTCAGCCTCACGAGGTTCCCGTGACAACACATGCACGAGTTCCAGCCGAGCCGGATACCGATCCTTCAAATCAGCCAGATCATCAGCGAACATCACCGTGTCAGTCCGACGATTCCCATACAGCACGGTGACCGAAGCATCCGGAGTAGCCAGCAGAGAAGCCGCAATCGACAACACCGGCGTAATCCCAGACCCAGCAGCGATCAGAACATGGTGACCGCCACCGGCGAGGTCCGGTGTGAACGACCCAGTCGGCGCGGAAACCTCAACAGTGTCCCCAGGCCGGACCTCATTGACCAGCCACGTCGAAAAGACACCGTCCGGCACGAGACGCACCCCGACCCGAGGCCGCTCCCCCACCGCAGCACAGATGGAGTACGAGCGGCGCTCATCCCGCCCGTCCACCATCCGCCGCAGCGTGAGCGACTGCCCAGGCGCGAAGGCATAAACCGACGCAAGCTCGGAAGGCACGTCGAAGGTAACGGCCACAGCGTCATCACAAAGCCGCTCAACCTCAGCCACCCGCAACGGATGGAACCCGGTACGACGGGAAACGGTGGCAGTCACTCAAATCTCCTTGACGTGTTCGAACGGCTCCCAGCAAGACCGGCACCGCCGCAACGCTTTGCACGCGGTGGCGCTGAACCGAGACTGCTCCTCCGTATCCAAAGACCCGCAATGCGGACAAGCCACCCGCCGCACAGAAGGCCCCAGCGTCAACGGAATCGGCCCAGCCGCCCGCTGAGGAGCAGACCCCGGCGGAGCGATCCCGGCCTCAGCAAGCTTCCGCCGCCCGTCCTCGCTGATCCAGTCCGAAGTCCAAGCCGGTTCCAGCACAGTGCGAATGTCAATCTCGACATACCCCGCACCACGCAACGCATGCTCCAGGTCGTCCCGCATAGTGTCCATGGCCGGACAGCCGGTATAAGTCGGCGTAATAGAAACCGTAACCCGACCGTCCTCTTCGGACACCTCGCGCAACACACCCAGATCCGCGAGTGTCAGCATCGGCAGCTCCGGATCAGTGACCGTCGAGGCCACCGCGACCGCGGTCACCACGACGCCCCAGGCATCGCCCGAGCCACACTCTGCAGCTCAGCCAGCAGGAAGCCCATCTGTTCCGTGTGGACACCGTCGCGCCCGGTCCGACCGGAAACCCCAGCAATAGCACCGATCTCCGGGCGCTCCAAGGTCGCCGCAGCCAACGCCTGATCCACCACAGCGTCGAACTCCGGCCGCAACGAAGCAGCATCCACGAGCTCAGCCGGATGCGTCGAGAACAACTCCTCGACATAGGGCCAAGCCGCAGCCAGCCCCTCGGCCATCCGCTCACGCGACAACGGCGTCCCGTCGCCCAGCCGCACCAACCACTGCGCGGCGTAATCCCGGTGATAAGCCAATTCCTTGACACCCTTGGCCGCGATCGCCGCCAGCACCGGGTCCACACTGGACTCCAGCTGCTGGAACAACGCGAGCCGCCAAGTCGAGAACACGAACAGCTGCGCGATCAAGTGCCCGAAGTGCCCGCCACCCAGCTCCGCCAACCGAACGTTCCGGAATTCGTTCTCGGCGCGCAAGAACGCGAACGAATCCTCAGACCGATCAGTGCCGTCAGCCTTGCCGGACCGAGCCAGCAGCAACCGCGCCTGGCCGAGCAGATCGAGGCCGATGTTCGCGATTGCGACCTCGTCCTCCAGTTCCGGCGCGTTGCTGACCCACTCCTGCAGCCGGTGCGAGAAGATCAGCGCGTCGTCGCCCAGCATCAGGCAGTACGCGGCCAGCTGTGCACCGTCCACTCCGGACGGAACCGAAGTGTCCACACCGGACAGCGGGTCGGCGAAGCCGGTGCCGAAAGCCCACCGGGCGTCGTTGTCCTCGGTGATGGCTTCGTAGACGTTATCGAAGGACACAGCAAGACATCCCTTACATGTGGGGAACGTTGTCGGGAATGTCGTAGAACGTCGGGTGCCGGTACACCTTGTCCCCGCTGGGCGCGAAGAACGGGTCCTTCTCGTCCGGCGACGACGCGGTGATGTCCGAGGCGCGAACGACCCAGATCGACACGCCCTCGTTGCGGCGCGTGTAGAGATCGCGCGCGTGGTGCAGCGCCATCTCGTCGTCCGCCGCGTGCAGCGAACCCACGTGCACGTGGTTCAGGCCCCGCTTCCCGCGGACGAAAACCTCGTACAACGGCCAGTCGTGCTTCATGCCGAAACCTCTTTCTTGGCCGCGTGCGCCGCAGCAGCTTCTCGAACCCAAGCACCGTCGTCGTGCGCTCGCCGCCGGTGCGCGATGCGGTCCGCGTTGCACGGGCCGTTGCCCTTGAGCACGTTCTTGAACTCGTCCCAGTCGACCGCGCCGAAGTCGTAGTGCTCGCGCGAGGCGTTCCACTTCAGCTCCGGGTCCGGGAAGGTCACGCCGAGCGCCTCGGCCTGCGGCACGGACATGTCGACAAAGCGCTGCCGCAGCTCGTCGTTGGTGTGCCGCTTGATCTTCCACGCCATCGACTGCGCGGTGTTCGGCGAATCCGCGTCCGGCGGGCCGAACATCATCAGCGACGGCCACCACCAGCGGTTCACCGCCTCCTGCACCATCTCTTGCTGCTGAGAGGTGCCGCGCATCATGGTCATCAGCAGCTCGTAGCCCTGCCGCTGGTGGAAGGACTCCTCCTTGCAGATCCGGATCATCGCCCGCGCGTACGGCCCGTATGAGGACCGGCACAGCGGCACCTGGTTGCAGATCGCCGCGCCGTCCACCAGCCAGCCGATCACGCCGACGTCGGCGAAGGTCAGCGTCGGGTAGTTGAAGATCGACGAGTACTTCTGCCGGCCGGTGATGAGCTTGTCGGTGAGGTCCGCGCGGTCGGCGCCGAGCGTCGCCGCCGCGGAGTACAGGTACAGCCCGTGCCCGGCCTCGTCCTGCACCTTCGCGAGCAGGATCGCCTTGCGCCGCAAGGAAGGCGCGCGGGTGATCCAGTTGCCTTCGGGCTGCATTCCGATGATCTCCGAATGCGCGTGTTGCGCGATCTGGCGGATCATCGTCTTGCGGTAGCCCTCGGGAATCCAGTCGCGCGGTTCGATGCGCTGGTCCCGTTCGATGGTGTGCTCGAACAGGGCTTCCAATTCAGGCTCTGCCACAGCGGTCACGGCTGCTCCTTCGAGACAAGGGTGAGCACGTCGTACTTCGCGACCGAGTCGCCGTCCTGGTTGGTGACGTCGGCGTCCCAGCGGACTTCGCCGTACTCCTGGTCGATCCGCGGCGTGATCTGCTTGGCCGTCAAGGTGACCGTCAGCGCGTCGTCGACCTTCACCGGCGTGAGGAAGCGCAGGTTCTCCAGGCCGTAGTTGGCCAGCACCGGACCCGGCTCGGGCGACACGAACAGGCCCGCGGCGAACGAGACGACCAGGTAGCCGTGCGCCACGATGCCGCCGAACAGCGGGTTCGCCGCAGCGGCCGCTTCGTCGGTGTGCGCGTAGAAAGTGTCGCCGGTGAAGTCGGCGAAGTGGTCGATGTCCGCGCGCGTGACGGTGCGCGGGCCGGCCACCACCGAGTCGCCGACCTTCAGTTCAGCCAGCGACTTCCGGAACGGGTGCACGTCGTCCTCGATCCGCGGGCCGCCCTCGACCCACCGGCCGGTGACCGCACCGAGCACCGTCGGGCTGCCCTGCACGGCCGTGCGCTGCATGTGGTGCAGCACGCCGCGGATACCGCCCATTTCCTCGCCGCCGCCCGCGCGACCCGGGCCGCCGTGCACCAGCTGCGGCATCGGCGAACCGTGTCCGGTGGATTCCTTCGCGTCTTCGCTGTCCAGCACCAGCAGCCGACCGTGATACGGCGCGACGCCCAGCACGATCTCGCGCGCGAACACCGGGTCACCAGTCACGACCGAGCCGGCCAGGCTGCCGCCGCCGCGCGCCGCGAACTCGATGACCTGCTTGACCGACGTGTACGGCATCAGCGTGGACACCGGGCCGAATGCCTCGACCTCGTGCGGCTCCGCGCGCTCCGGGGCGGCCTTGAGCAGGATCGGCGAGATGAACGCACCGGTCGCCTCGTCGCCGTCCACGACGTCGACGTGCTCCGGGTCGCCGAAGACGATGCTGCCCGCGTCGAGCAGCGCCTTCAGCGAACGGCGTACCTCCTCGCGCTGCTCCAGGCTGGCGAGCGCGCCCATCCGAACGCCCTCAGCGTTCGGGTTGCCGACAGTCACCTTGGCGAGCCGGGCACTGACAGCTTCGGCGACGTCGTCCAGCATCTCGGCCGGGACGAACGCGCGCCGGATCGCGGTGCACTTCTGGCCCGCCTTCACCGTCATCTCGGTGGTCAGCTGCTTGACGAAGAGGTCGAACTCCGGCGTGGACGGCCGGGCGTCCGGGGCGAGGATCGAGCAGTTCAGCGAGTCGGCCTCGGCGTTGAACCGCACGGAGTTCCGCACGATCGCCGGGTGCGCGCGGAGCTTCTGCGCCGTGGACGCGGAACCGGTGAACGACACCAGGTCCTGCGCCGTGACGTGGTCGAGCAGGTCGCCGACGCTGCCCGCGACGAACTGCACCGTGCCCTCGGGCAGGATGCCGGATTCGACGATCAGCTCGACGAGCCGCGCGGTCAAGTAGGCGGTCTGGCTGGCCGGCTTGATCAGGCTCGGCACCCCGGCGAGGAACGCGGGTGCGAACTTCTCCAGCGGACCCCACACCGGGAAGTTGAAGGCGTTGATCTGGACCGCGACGCCCTGCAGCGGCGTGGCGATGTGCTGCGCGACGAACGTGCCGCCGCGGCTCAGCGGCTCGACCGCGCCGTCGACGTACACGGTGTCGTTCGGCAGCTCGCGCTTGCCCTTCGAGCCGTAGCTGAACAGGACGCCGATGCCGCCGTCGATGTCGAACTTCGAGTCGCCGAGCGTCGCACCCGTGCGCGCCGACAGCGCGTACAGCTCTTCGCGGTGCTCGCGCAGGTGCGAGGCGAGCGCCTTCAGCAGCGCCGCCCGCTGATGGAACGTCAGCTTCCGCAGCGCCGGACCGCCGACAGTGCGGCCGTAGTCGAGCGCAGCGGCGAAGTCGATCCCCTCCGACGAAATCCGGGCCACTTCCTCCCCGGTCGCCGCGTCGTGCAGCGGGGCGCCCTCGCCCGGCGCCGTGTGCCATCCCCCGGAGACGTAGCTGCGGAGCAGAACCATGCCGACCCTCTCGCCGAATTACCAACCGGACGTTCAGTAATTCGCAGGATAGCCGTTCTCCCCGCTGATCGGAACCCCCGCGTTGCTTGACACCGCGCCAGGCGCGGCCTTTACTGGGCTCCAGCCAGGATTACCGGTCGTTCGGTCAGTAAGTCACCATTCCGGAGGGCGAACTCGTGACCCGCAACGCCGCGCACGCCATGTTCGACACCGACGAGGCGTCCCGTTCGCTCGGCATCGAACTCGTCGAGGCGGCCGACGGCCGCGCGGTGGCCACGATGAAGGTCACCGAGACGATGGTCAACGGCCACGACATCGCCCACGGCGGTTACGTGTTCCTGCTCGCCGACACCACTTTCGCCCTCGCCTGCAACACGTACGGGCCGGTCACCGTCGCCGCGGGCGCGGAGATCTCGTTCGTCGCCGCCGGAAAACTGGGCGACCACCTCGTCGCGACGGCCGCCGAGCGCACCCGCTACGGCCGCAACGGCATCTACGACGTCACCGTGCACCGGGAAACCCCCGGCGGGCCCGAGGTCGTCGCCGAATTCCGCGGCCGCAGCCGCGTCATCGAGAAGACCCGGGAAACACAGTGACCCCCACCCTCGCCGAAAACATCAGCGCCGACGAGCTGGCCGCGCTCCAGTTGGAACGGCTGCAGTGGACCCTGCGGCACGCGTACGAGAACGTCCCGCTGTACCGCAAGAAGTTCGCCGAAGCGGGCGTGCATCCCGACGACTGCCGCGAGCTGGGCGACCTGGCGAAGTTCCCCTTCACCACCAAGGCCGACCTGCGCGACAACTACCCGTTCGGCATGTTCGCCGTGCCGCAGGACCAGATCCGCCGGCTGCACGCTTCCAGCGGCACCACCGGGAAGCCGACCGTCGTCGGCTACACCGAGGACGACCTGGACACCTGGGCCACCGTGATGGCGCGCTCGATCCACGCGGCGGGCGGACGGCCGGGGCACAAGGTGCACGTGGCCTACGGCTACGGCCTGTTCACCGGCGGGCTCGGCGCGCACTACGGCGCGGAAAAGCTCGGCTGCACGGTGATTCCGGCGTCCGGCGGAATGACCGCCCGGCAGGTCCAGCTGATCACCGACTTCAAGCCGGAGATCATCATGATCACGCCGTCGTACATGCTGACGCTGCTCGACGAATTCGAGCGCCAGGGCGTGGACCCGCGGGCCAGTTCGCTGAAGGTGGGCATTTTCGGCGCGGAACCGTGGACCGAGCAGATGCGGTCCGAGATCGAAGAACGCTTCGCGCTGGACGCGGTCGACATCTACGGCCTGTCCGAGGTGATGGGCCCCGGCGTCGCGCAGGAATGCGCGGAAACCAAGGACGGCCTGCACATCTGGGAGGACCACTTCTTCCCCGAGGTGATCGACCCGTTCACCGACCAGGTGCTGCCCGAGGGCGAACGCGGCGAACTGCTGTTCACGTCGCTGACCAAACAAGCGCTGCCGATCATCCGCTACCGCACCCGCGACCTGACCCGCCTGCTGCCCGGCACCGCGCGTCCGGCTTTCCGCCGGATGGAGAAGGTGACCGGCCGCAGCGACGATCTGATTATTTTGCGCGGCGTCAACGTTTTCCCCACGCAGATCGAGGAAATCGTCCTGCGCACTGAGGGGTTGAGCCCGCATTTCCAGCTGGTCCGCTCGACCCGCGGCCGCCTGGACCACCTCACCGTGCGCGTCGAAGCCCGCGCGGATACGACTGCCGAGGGCCGGTCTTCGGCGGCCTCCGCGGTTGCCGCCGGGGTGAAGGACGGCGTCGGCGTAAGCGTTTCGGTGGAGGTCGTCGACCCGGACACGCTGGAACGCTCGCTCGGTAAAATGCGCCGCGTGCTGGACGAACGCTCGTGACAACCCCCGCCCGCCGCGGCCGTCCCGGCTACGACCTGGAGTCGCTTCTCCAGGTCGCGGTCAAGCTGTTCAACGACCGCGGCTACGACGGGACCAGCATGGAGGACCTGTCGCGCAAGCTCGGCATCACGAAATCCGCGATCTACCACCACGTCCCGAGCAAGGAAGAACTGCTGCGGCTGGCAGTCGGCCGGGCCTTGGACGGACTGTTCGAGGTCGCGGAGTCGACGGAGGCGCTCGACGGGCGCGCGATCGACCGCTTGGAGCATCTGGTGCGCGGAAGCGTGCTGGTGCTGGCGGATCGGCTGCCGTTCGTGACGTTGCTGCTGCGGGTGCGGGGCAATACGAAGGCCGAGCGGGCGGCTTTGGCGCGGCGGCGCGAGTTCGATCATCTGGTGACGGATCTGGTGAAACAGGCCGAAGCAGAGGGAGATGTCCGGCCGGACATCGACCCGGCGATCGCGGCGCGACTGCTCTTCGGCACGGTGAACTCGCTGATCGAGTGGTACCGGCCGCGGCGGGGATCGTCTCCGGAGGAACTGGCGGACGCGGTGTGCAAGATGGCGTTCGACGGGCTGCGCGCTTGACCCGATTTCGTGCTGTGCGTACGGGTTTCTCGCTACGCTGACGGCATGGATCTGGGGGAGATCGGGCGGACTCTGGCGGAACGGCTCCGAGACTGGGCAGGCGACGGCTGGTCCGAAGCGGTGTTGCAGATTTCGATGGGCACCTGGGGGTCCGTCGAGGCGTGGACTGACGGATCGGATCGAGGCAATGGGCGCGATCTTCTCGATGCGATGCACGGGGCCTACCCGCGAGACCATCCTCCGGCGGTGTATGAGGTGCGGCTGCGCGCCGACGGCGCCTACCGTTTCACGACCAGCCCCGACGTCGACCACCTGTCCCCGGCCCGGCGCGTGTTCGATCCGGATTTCCGCTGCCCGCAACGCCCGTCGCCGGGGATGCCGCGACCGGCGGGAGCCGAACCGACCAGTGCGCCGACCGACCCGGCGGTGCTGCGGGAAGTCAGCGCGCTTGTCGCGGAATTCGCCGAGCGGTACACCGCGATCACCGGCCACGCGCCGGACTGGGAACCGGGGCGGAGCGAGGAGGAGATCGCGGCTGCCGAGGCGCGGATCCAAGCGCGGCTGCCGGAAGACCTGCGAGCGCTCTACCGGCTGATCGGCCGGGACTCCGGCGAAACCGGGCTGCTCGGCTACTTCGCTCACGACTCCCTCGACACGGTGGTCGAGGACTACCACTACAGCTGGCCCGGCGCCTACCGCGGAGCCGCCTGCGACGAACCGCAGTACAGAGCGGGCGTGGTGTTCGAGGCAGTGCCACCGGGGCGGATCAAACGCGTCTCCCGCAACGACTGGTGGGTTTCTTTCGGCGGGAATCACAGCGACCAGTGGATCGCGGTCGATCTCGATCCCGCCGAGGGCGGCCGGTCCGGGCAAGTGATCGAACACGGCGAGGAGGTGGCTCAGCTGATCGCGTCGTCGGTCACCGAAATGCTCACCGACGTCGTGACCGCCCTCCGCGCGGGCAGATTCACCCGGCACGAAGGCGATCCCCGGCTCGAAGTCCAAGCGGCATTCCACGACGTCCCCTACAAGAACCACGTGCTTCTCGTCCGCGATGTCGCGAAACTGGACCTGACCGCCGAGATCGGCGCCGAGGATCCGGAAGCGATCCAATCCTGCCATCTCAGCGACGGCATCGACGTCGATCTGGCCGTGCTCGAACGGCTGGACGGGCTGCGCGAGGTCGGTGCCCATCGCATGAAAACCGTCGTCCCGAACGTCGCCGGGCTGCCGCTCCTGGAATCGCTCACCATCACCGCCGAACAGACCGACCTCAATGCGCTCTCCGGTCATCCGACCCTGTGGGACCTCACCCTCAGCGGTCTCGCCCACCCCGTCGACCTGACCCCGCTGGCGACTCTCCCGAACCTCACCCGGCTCACCGTCAACGGCCTGGACATCCCGGCGATCGACCAGCTCGCCCGCCTCAAAGCCCTCCGGGTCCTCACCCTCGACGCCAGCCAGCTCACTCGCCTCCTCGCCTCCGGCAACCGCCTCCCCCAGCTGGCCGCCCTCACCATCTCCGGCCGCGTGTTGCTGGCTGAAGCAGTCGAATTCCTCCGTCAGCTCCGCGGCACCGACGTCCGCCTCGAAGAGTTCACCGGCTCGCTCGGTCCGTCCGTTTGACCGTTTATCGCCACACGGCAGTGAAATCGGCGTCCGGTATTGCCGTCAGGAAGTCGGCAGCGTCGAACACCTCGCCTGGTGCCAGCGCGCCCGCGCCTTGGTACCGGCCGTCGAGGAGCCGGACGGTGGCTTCGACCAGGATCGGTGCGGTCGTGGCGTAGATGTCGCGCCCGGTCGCGGTGCCGCGGCGAGTCCGCGAACCTGAGCCGGCGGTGACCTCGACGGCGAAGCGTTGCGCCGAGCGGCCGTGCTCGTCGTGGGCTTGCGGGGCCGGGGTGTCCGGGTCGTGGAGGTCGTCGAGCGGGGCGGTGTTCAGCCAGGAGCGCAGTGTTCCCACCTTGAGATGCCGGTCGATTGTGACGACCTCGGAGAACGGAAGCTCCACAGTGGACTGTGCGCCGATCGGTTCCGGGAAGTCCCAGTTGCCGGTCGCCGGGTCGGAGATCGGGGTGAGGGCGCCGTCGCGGATGACCAGCCGGGTCGCGGTGTTGCGGGCGCCGGTGACCCGGGTTCCCTCCGTGGGCCACCACCGGTCCAGTCCGATGGCGATCTCGACCTCGTCAGCGGACGTCTCGGGGCCGAGCACCGCGGTGAGGAGCAAATCGGCCAGCCCACCGTAGAACGCCATGGCGGGCATGACGACTGTCCCCGCCGAGCGGGCAGCTGCGTCGAGTTCCCGATAGAGCTGTTGGACAGCGGGCTGCTCAGCGGTGACGTCCAAGTAGTGAGTACCGGTTTCGACGGCTGCCGTCGCGAGCGGGAGCGCGGTGTCCAGGAACGGGCCGGCGCAGTTGATCACCACCGCCGCGTCGTTGAGGAGCGCCCGCAAACCGGGGCCGTCGTCGATGCTTGCCGCGCGCCGGTCCAGCTCCGCGAACTGAGTGAGCCGCGAGAGGCTGCGCCCTGCGACGATCGGCTGAAGACCGCGTCGCAGCAACTCGTCGACCACGAACTTTCCGGTGTGGCCGCTGGCGCCGTAGACCAGGACCCGCTGGGAATCTGCCATGAGGCTGATTCTGGACACTCTCGCGTGCCGCTGGTGAGTGTCTGAAAGGACGAGTTGCGTACAGTATCGGACATGCCTCGACTGGTGCTCGTCCTGCATGAGCACGCGATGCTGTACGAGGTCGCGATCGCGGCCGAAGTCTTCGGCGTCGACCGATCGGAGCTCACCCCCGGCGGTGCCTGGTACGACGTCGTCGTCGCCTGCCCGGAGCGGTCGCCGCGGCACTGGCTGCCCCATCTGCCCGCGATCGGCGTCTCGGAGATCGGCGAAGCCGCAGCCGACCTGATCGTGGTCCCCTCCACGGATTCGCCCGGCGAGGAGATCGATCCGGCGCTCGCGGCCGCTCTCCGGGAGGCGCACGCGAACGGCGTCCGGATCGCGGCCCTGTGCACCGGCTCGTTCGTCCTGGCCGAGGCCGGACTGCTGGACGGCCGGATCGCGACCACCCACTGGATGCACGCCGACGATCTGGCCCGCCGCTATCCGCGCGTGCAAGTGCGCGCCGACGTGCTCTACGTCGACGAGGGCGACATCCTGACCTCCGCAGGCAAGACGGCCGCACTGGACCTGTGCCTGCATCTGGTGCGCCGCGACCTGGGTGCCGCGGTCGCCAACGACCTCGGCCGCCGTCTGGTCGTCCCGCCGCATCGGCACGGCGGCCAGGCGCAATTCGTGTCCCCTCCGCCGTCTCCGGACGGTTCCGGCCTGGCCCGCACCGCGGAGTGGGCACGGTCCCGGCTGGACCAACCGCTGACGGTTGCCGACCTCGCGCGCCACGCCGGTCTGAGCTCCCGACAACTCGCCCGCCGGATGCGCGCCGAATTCGGGTCCGCCCCGCTGAACTGGCTGCACCGGCAACGCCTCGCCCGCGCACAGGAACTGCTCGAACGCACCGACTCACCGGTCGAGCAGATCGCCGCCAGCTGCGGGATGGGCAGCGCCGCCACCCTGCGCCGCCACTTCCGCGACGCACTCGGCGTCTCACCGTCCGAATACCGCGCGACGTTCCGGCTGACCTAAGGCGCTTCCCTCCGAGCTGGAGCAGGCATAGTCACCACAAACCCCGTGCTCCGCCCCAAATCGTCCAGCAGCCAGCCCATCCGCTTGGCCGTCCGCAGGATCAACGCCGAATCCACCACCGACAGCGGCGCCAGATCCTGCTCCAGATGCTCCTGCATCCGCATCGACTCCTCGATCGAGCGCATCCACGTGGTCACCAAAAGATTCGCCGGACCGGGCAGACTCGCCATCTGCCGCACAGTCGGGTTGGCACGCAACCGATCCACGCACGTCGACACGTGCGCCACCGGCACCTGGCACCACCAGTTCACGACAATCGGCGACGGCGTCAGCCCCTGTGCGATCTCGCAGCGGAACGTCAGCGCGTCGGCGCTCAGCAGGTGTCCGAGCTGACGCCGGACAGTCGACACGGGGCGTCCGGTGATCCGCGCCAGGTCCGCGGCGCTGCGCCGGCCGTCCTCGCCCAGGGCGACGGTCAGCGGGGCGTACGGCTCTTCCCACGGCTGCAGCTTGGCCAGTCGCCCGCCTCCGATGGACGGTAGTTGCGACAGGGCCTGCACGCGTCGCCGATCCAGCGCGCCGACTCGCCATGAGCTGCCTTCGACGTGCAGCCGCGACGCGAGGTGCGAGCGGGTGTTCAGCACGCCGGGCAGGCTCGGGATCGCGTCCAGCAGCAAGGCGGACAGGTCGCGCAGGCCAAGACCAAAGACCGTCAGCACGAGGCTGTACTCACGCGAAGCCTCCTCGATGCTGGCCACCGAAGGCCACGTCGACAGTTCCCGGATCAGCTCGCGCACCTGGCCGCTCGCGCAGCGGATTTCGACGTACGCCGCCTGCACTTGATACAGCCCGGGCACGTGCGGATACGCCGTCACCCAGGCCGCTCCCCCGTCGCGCAGCCGCTCCCAGCGCCGCGCCAGCGTCACCGGGGAGGAGTCGAGTGCCGCGGCCAGCTGCGTCCAGGTGGCGCGGGGGCGCAGTTGCAGTGCGTGGATGAGCGAAAAGTCTTCCTCCTCCAGTGAGTCGATCATTGTTTCTTCTCCAGAGGGCCATCCGGCGAGCGATTCCGACAACTCTAACCCGATATCGGGCGTCAGTTCGCACACTCGACCACCAAGACGCCCGTTCCCCAACGAAGAGGAGCCGAGCCGGTGGACCTCCACGACGACGCCCGCAGCCAGCAGGACGACCTGGCCCGGCTGCGCAGCGACCTGCACCGCGAGCCTGAGATCGGCCTCGACCTGCCGCGCACCCAGGAACGCGTGCTGCGCGAACTCGACGGTCTCGGTCTGGAGATCTCCACCGGAACCGGCACGACGTCGGTGACCGCGGTGCTTCGCGGCGAAGGCTCCGCCCGGGATTCGGCACAGCCGCGCACGGTCCTGTTGCGCGCCGACATGGACGCGCTCCCGGTCCAAGAGGCGACCGGGCTCGACTTCGCCGCTACCAACGGCGCGATGCACGCGTGCGGCCACGACCTGCACACGACGTCGCTGGTCGGTGCGGCCCGGCTGCTGCACACACATCGCGACCGGATCAACGGCGACGTCGTCCTGATGTTCCAGCCCGGCGAAGAAGGCTGGGACGGCGCGGGCGTGATGCTCAAGGAAGGCGTGCTCGACGCTGCTGGCCGACGCGTCGACGCCGCGTACGGGCTGCACGTCTTCTCGTCGATGCTGCCCAGCGGCCAGTTCGCGAGCCGCCCCGGAACGCTGATGTCCGCTTCGCACAAGCTGCTCGTCACCGTGCACGGCGAAGGCGGCCACGGCTCGATGCCGCATCGCGCCAAGGACCCGATCTCCGCTGCGGCAGCGATGATTACCGCGCTGCAGACCATGATCACGAGGCGGCTGGACATCTTCGACCCGGCCGTGCTCACCGTCGGCGTCATCCGCGGCGGCACCAAGCGCAACATCATCCCCGCGACCGCTGAGTTCGAGGCCACCGTCCGCTGCTTCTCCGACGACACCGCCGCTCTGCTGGACACCACGATCCGCGAGACGATCGACGGGATCGCGCGGGCGAACGGCGTCACCGCGGACGTCGTGTTCGAGAACGAATATCCCGTGACCGTAACGGATGTCGACGAGACGGCGTTCGGAGCCGAGGTCGTCCGCGAGACGATCGGCGAGCAGTACTACACCGAACTGCCCAACCCGGTCGCCGGTTCCGAGGACTTCTCCCGCGTGCTCGCCGCGGTGCCGGGCACATTCCTCGGCCTCGGCGCGCTGATGCCGGGCCTCGAACCGCACACCGCGCCCAACAACCACAGCCCGTACGCCGATTTCGACCCGTCCGTGCTGTCCCGCGCCGCCACCGTCTACGCAGAGCTCGCCGTCCGCCGTCTCGACCGTTTCGCCGAAGGAGCACTGCGATGACTTCTGTGGTCCCAGACCGTCGCCGCACCCTGTTCGGGCTCGGTGCCGGCAACGCGATGGAGTGGTTCGACTGGAACGTCTACGCCACCTTCGCGTCCTTCTTCGCCGCGCAGTTCTTCAACGCCCACAGTGCGGTTTCGGCCCTGCTGAGCACGCTGGCGGTGTTCGCAGTCGGGTTCGCCGCGCGGCCGGTCGGCGGCTGGGTGTTCGGCTGGATCGCCGACCGCAAGGGCCGTCAGCTGGCGATGTCGCTGACCGTCGCGATCGCCGCCGCCGGCAGCCTGGTCATCGGCCTTTCCCCGACGTACGGCCAAATCGGCGTGTGGGCGTCGGTGATCCTCGTGGTCGCGCGGCTGGCCCAGGGCCTCGCGCACGGCGGCGAGCTGCCCTCCGCGCAGACGTACATCGCCGAGGTCGCTCCGCCGGCCCGACGCGGGTTGTGGTCGAGCCTGATCTACTTCTCCGGCACCTGCGGCGTGCTCGTCGGCACCCTGCTGGGCGCGGTTCTCTCCGGCGTCTTGACGCACGAGCAGATGCTGTCCTACGGCTGGCGCATCCCGTTCATCCTCGGCGGCGTCTTCGGGATCTACTCGCTCTACGTGCGGCTTCGCATGCGCGAGACCGAGGTGTTCCAGGCCGCGAAGAAGGACGCGGCGAAGGAGAAGGGCCAGATCTGGCAGACGATCAAGCAGAACCCGAAGCTGCTCGCGCAGGTCGTCGGGCTCACGGTCGGCGCGACGGTCATCTACTACATGTGGGCCGTCGCCGCGCCGTCGTACGCGATCACCGTGCGTGGCGTCGCCCCGACCGGCGCGCTGTGGGCGGGGGTGTTCGCGAACGTCGTGTTCCTGATCGCCTTGCCGTTGTGGGGAATGCTGTCCGACCGCATCGGCCGCAAGCCGGTGCTGTTCATCGCGATCGCGGGTCTGCTCGTGCTGAGCTTCCCGCTGAACGCGATGGTCGGGCACGAGGCGTGGCAGCTGTTCGTGGCGATGTCGATCGCGCTGGTGTTCATGGCCGGGTTCTCCTCCATCGGCCCGGCGGTCTACGCGGAGATCTTCCCGACCCGCATCCGCGCGGTCGGCGTCGGCGTGCCGTACTCGATCGCGGTCGCGGCGTTCGGCGGCACGGCGCCGTACTTGCAGACGCTGTTCGCCGGGAACGGACATCCGTCGCTGTTCATCATTTACGGGATTGTGCTGATGGTGATCAGCGCGCTGGTCGTGTTCACGCTTCCGGAAACCCGGGGCGTGGACCTGCGGGAGAAGACGGAGACTGCCGACCGGGCAGTCACCGGATCAGGAGCGTAAGGCCGGGTAGGGCTTCAGCGTGATGCCGTTCGCCGAGCGCTGAAGCCCGCCCAGCATTCGTTGCCTGCCCGGCAGATACGGCATCGCTCGCATGACCGCGTTGCGCAGGCGGATGCCGTTCCGGGTCCGCGGGGCGAATCCGCTGGCCCCGCCGGGCGGGCGCTTCCGGTTCGCGGCCACGTAATCCCGCATCTCGTCGGCATAGCGGGCGAAAGCGGCTCGCGGGTCGTCCATAGTGGACAGTTCACCGGCGAGGACGTAGGCGCCGACGATCGCCAGGCTGGTCCCCATGCCGAGCGAACCGCCGAAGGCCGAATCGCCGAGCAGGACCGTGCGACCTCGGTGCCATTCAGCCAGCCGGACCTCTCCGGCGCGGGAGAAGTACAGGTCGTCCGGCAGTTGCGCCAGGAGTGCGGGGATTTCCCAGCCAGCACCGGCGAACGCGTCGGTTACCACCGCGGCTGGGTTTGCTTGCGGCGAAATCGGTTCCGGCGACGTGAAACCGATCAGGACCCGGCAGTCTCCGGAAGTGCCGAGCGGGTACAGCATGACGACCCGGCCGCCGACGCCGTTGCCCGCGGGCAGGTTGTAGACCACCTCCCAGCCATCGAGAGCGAGCCGCGTCCGGGCCGGGAAGTACCCGAGGTGATAGCCCAGATCGCGGACGGATTCCGGACCGAACACCAGCGACCGCACGCCCGAGCCGATGCCGTCCGCGCCGACCACGACGTCGAACGTCCGCGCCGGGCCGTGCGTGAAGGTCGCGCGGATTCCGTCGGATTCCTCGGTCAGCGCGGTGATTTCGGTGCCGTATTCGATGTCGGCGGCTGCGGCGTCGTACAGGATCCGGACGAGGTCGGTGCGGAGGATTTCGAGATCCGCGATCACCCCGCCGGAATCGCCGAACGCGTCCGCCGCCATCTCCGCCACCCGACGGCCACGCTCGTTGAGCCAGGCTATGCCGCGAGTTCCGGTGTGCGCGGCGCGGACTTCGTCCAGCAGGCCCATCCGAGCGAGGACCTCGCGGGCCGTGCCGCGGATGTCGACGGCTTGGCCGCCTGGCCGCAACGCGGGAGCACGCTCGATCAGCGTCGGGTGAAAACCGTACTGCCGCAGCCAGTACGCGAGGGAAAGACCGGCGACGCCCGCGCCGGAGATCAGGACAGTGCGCATGTGTACACCGTACGAGCGCTTCTCCTTCGGGTACCTTTGTTCTAGTGCAGTTCTTCTAACACCCCGGTTGGGGCGATGGAGCGCACTAGTGCACTGGAGGCATCGATGGACTCCGCGCCCTACCAGCGGATCGTGGCCGAGATCCGGGAGCGCATCACGAGCGGACGGCTGCGGCCGGGCGACCGCGCGCCGTCGACCCGGCAGATCACCCGGGAATGGGGCGTCGCGATGGCGACCGCGACGAAGGTCATCGCCGAACTGCGCGAGCAGGGTCTGGTCGACCCCAAACCAGGCGCGGGCACCGTCGTGCGGTCGGTGCGGCGGAAGCGGGAACCGGAACTGAGCCGGGACCGGATCGTGCGCGTCGCCGTCGAAATCGCCGACGCGGACGGGCTGCCGACGGTGTCGATGCGGCGGATCGCCACCGAACTCGGCGCGGCGACGATGTCGCTGTACCGGCACGTCGGCGACAAAGAAGAACTGCTCCATTTGATGGCCGACACTGTTGCCAGCGAAGCGATCCGCCGCGAGCCGCCGACCCCGTGGCGAGCTTGCCTGGAATACACCCTTCGTCTCTTGTGGACAGTCTGCCGGTGCCATCCTTGGGTCGCCGAGGCGCTGTCCATGACGCGGCCCCGGCCCATGCCGAACCTGATGCGGTACTCCGAGTGGGTGCTGGCCGCGCTGCTCCGGACCAGACTGCCCACCGAAGAGCTGCTTCTCGCGCACCTCAATCTTTTCGGCCACGTCCGCAGCCTCGCGCTCACCTGGCAGTCGGAAGCGTGGGCGCGCCAAGACACCGGCCTGGCCAACGAC
The DNA here is from genome assembly GCF_042754125.1 of Amycolatopsis sp. NPDC059235. Classification (NCBI taxonomy): domain Bacteria; kingdom Bacillati; phylum Actinomycetota; class Actinomycetes; order Pseudonocardiales; family Pseudonocardiaceae; genus Amycolatopsis; species Amycolatopsis sp. NPDC059235. The sequence goes on along the minus strand of NZ_JBHZAG010000079.1, from coordinate 27,980 downwards.
GAATGGCTCGACGGGCACGAGGCCGAGTTCCGCCGGATCGTCGGGACCGGCCGCTACCCCGCGCTCGACCACCTGACCGCCCAGCAGACCCAGCACACCCTCGACCAGACCTTCGAATACGGCCTGCGCCTGCTCCTCGACGGCCTCGAACGGCGGCTGGGAAGTCCGTGAGGGGAACCTTCAGGGAATCAGAGTCCCTCAGGGTTCCCCTCACGGACTTCTCCGCGGGGGTCAGGTGTCCGGTTGGGTTTCGCCCAGTTGCCACCACAGCGCCGCACGCAGCTGTTCGATCAGCGCTTCGTCGTCCTCCTCGCTCGGCTCGGCGCCCAGCGGGATCCACCGCTCCTCCACCAGTTCGCCGTCGTCGTAGCTGCTGATCAGTATCCCCGGATACGACACCGTCAGCTCGTCCTCCGGGCAGCCGGTCGCGCACGGCCGGTCGTCCATCCGGACGTGCCGGTAGTGCAACCGCACCCCGACCCACCGGCCGGGCGGCCGCGGCTGCTGGTCCGTGCCGTTCATCGCCCGCTCCCGCTCGCCCCACGTCCCCCGGCTGAAGGTCGCGGCCGGGGCGGCCGGAGTTACCAGCCGGTTGTTCCGGTTGGGTAACGGCATCCGGTGACCGCGCCGCCGGGGAGCCCGCAACGTGTTGACAACGACCTCGCCCGGCGGCGAGGCTGGCGCGGTGAGCAGCGGACCCCGGCGGCGGCTGGACCCCGCGCAGCGCCGCGCCGAGATCCTCGCCGCGGCCCGGCGGTGCTTCGGCGCGGGCAGCTACTCCTCGGTGTCCACTTCGGACATCGCGGCGGCCGCGGGGGTCGCCCGGCCGCTGATCAACCACTATTTCGGCGGCAAACGCGAGCTGTACCTCGAAGTGGTGCGGCAGATGACGATCGTGCCCGCCCCGGTCGTCGACGCGCTGCCCGAGGGCCCGCCCCGGCTGCGGCTGGAAATCGGCATCGACCGGTGGATCGACGTCGTGGAACGCAACCGCGACGCCTGGCTCACGGTGATCGACGCGGCGCACGACCCCGAGGTCGAGCGGATCATGCGGGAGGCCGACGAGATCGCCGCCGACCGCGTGCTCGCCGCCGCTCAGCTGCCCGCGAACGGACATCCGCAGCTGCGGGCGATGATTCGCGCGTACGGCGGGATGCTGCGCGCCGCGTCCCGGGAATGGCTGGTCCGCGGCACGCTGGAGCGGGCCGAACTGCGCGCGTTCCTGGTGGAATCGCTGGTGCAGCTGCTGGAAACCACCTATCCGGCCGTGCTGGCGCAGCAGACCTCCGGAGCGGGCAGCGCCGGCTGAGCTGCTCGGCGACGGAGCGCGGGCAGGATCGTCACAACCGCGGCCATGGCCATCGCGGCACCGAGGACGATCGGCGCGCGCAGCCCGTACGGCTCGATCAGGCTGGCTCCCACGGACGAGCCGAGCATGACCCCGAGCGTGATGAACGACGAATGCACCGTGTTGACCAGCGGACTGGTGTTCCCCGCCCGCTGCACCCGCACCGCCATCGCGGGGTTCATCGTCACGCCGGCCAGGCCGACCGCGAGCATGAACACCAGCGCGGCCGCAGGCACGTCGGTGAACAGCGCGAAGCCGGCGAGGAAGACCGCGTTGAGGAGCGTGCCGACCACGAGCGTCGCCAGGGTGTGCCGGTCGGCAAGCCTGCCGACAACGCTGTTGCCGATGACCGTGGCCGCGCCGTAGCCGAGCAACAGCAGCGGGACCGTGTCCGGCGAGAACCCGCTGACCTCGGTCAAGATCGGGGTGAAGAAGCTGAATGCGGAAAATGTCGCGCCGATGATCAGCGTGCTGGAGACGAGCGCGAGAATCAGCTTCGGACGGCGGAAAACGCGCAGGTCCGCAGATGCTCGCTGCGGAACCGGCCCGGAATCGCGCACCTGGAACTGAGTCAGCAGCGCGGCGAGCACGGTCAGCAGGGTGATCGTCCAGAACGCCGCCCGCCAGCCGAAATGTCCGCCCGCGAAGGTCGCCAGCGGCAGCCCGAGCAGGGTGCCGAGCATCAGGCCGTTCATCGCGACGCCGATCGCCCGGCCGCGCACGCGTTCTTCGACCAGCTGCCCGCACAGGGAAATCGCGATGCCGAAGAAGGCTTGCGACGCGACACCGCTGATCACGCGGGCGACCACCATCACCGAATACGTGGTCGCGAGCGCGGCCAGCACGTTGCCCGCCAGGAACACCGCGAAGATGACCATTAGCGCGGTTTTCGGCCGGACGCGCAGCAACACCAGCGTCAGCACCGGGCCGCCGACTGCCATCGCGACGGCGAAGACCGTGATGAGGTAGCCGATCTGCGCGACCTCGACGCCGAGTCCGGCGGCGAGCTGCGGCATCAGTCCGGCGACGGCGAATTCGCTGGTGACCATGGCGAAAATGCCTGCCGCCAGTACGTAAACCGCGGACGGCACTTGGGGCGCGGACATGGGAGACCCTTTCCTGTAACGATCGGTTCAAAACACGGTCAGCGTTCAACCGGGAAGGACGGGGTTGTTACGGACGAAGTGCCCGGGTGGCGGCCTGGACGATGTCGGCCAGCCGGGCCAGCGGTGCGCCGCCTTGAGCGGAGATCCGCAGCCCGGCAACACTGGCGTTCACATACGCGGCCAAGCCTTCCGCGGGAACCTCGGCGGTGACTTCGCCAGCCGCCTGACCTGCGCGCAACAGGTCCGTCAGCAGGCGCAGCCGGGCATCGGTGTCGCGCGCGACCTGCTCCAGGAATTCCGCGTTCTCGGTGTCGCCAGCCAGTTCGGCAACGGAATTCACGGCGAGACATCCACTCGGCGCGCCAGTGCTCGACCGTTCGGCTTCCTCGAGGACCGCCTTCGTCAGATAAGCCTCGATTCGCGCCACTGCGTCGCCCTTCTTGGCGATCACCTCGGCGGTGGCCTGCGCAGTGGTGTCGAGATAGCGGCCGAGGCATTCCGCGAACAGTGCGCCCTTGCTGCCGAAGGTGTTGTACAGGCTGCTGCGGCCCAGACCGGTTGCCTGGCACAGCTCTTCGGCACTGGTCGCGTGAAAGCCCCGCCGCCAGAACAGGTCAGTGGCGGCGGTGAGCACTTGCTCGCGATCGAAGGTGCGTGGTCGAGCCATGCCGTGAGCCTACGGCATTGTGTAACGATATGTCCATAACGGCTATCGGTTGCGGCGGGCGTACGCGGCAGGCGTGGTGCCAGTCCAGCGTTTGAACGCGTAGATGAAGCTCGACGCCTCGGCGTAGCCCAGCCGGAGCGCGACGTCGTCGACGGACAGCACGCCGGTGTCGAGCATTTCCTCGGCGAGCGTCTGACGGACCTCGTCGAGCAGCTGACGGTAGCCGGTGCCTGCCTCGGTCAACCGACGCCGCAGGGTTCGCGCGCTGAGCGTGAGCTGACGGGCGATCTCGTCCATCCCGGCGTCCGCGCCGCCCAGCCGCACCAGCCGTTCCCGCACCAGCTGCGGGACTCCCGATCGCGTGCGGCGACGGGCGACGAGGGCGTCGCACTGCGCGGCGCACAACGCGACGGTCTGCTCGTTGGCCTGCGGCAACGGAAGATTCAACAGCTCCGGATCGAGAATGACCTGATGCTCGGCCGCACCGAAAATCGGGCTGACCCCGAAGGCCGTCCGATATGAATCCACAAAGGACGACGACGGGAACCGGAACTCCAGCCGTTCCAAGGAGATCTCCGGCAAGAGATCCCGCATGACGGTGCAGATCGCGGACAGGTCGCGCAGCGCGAGGAACCGCGCGACGTCCTCCGGCACTCGCGAATCGTCCAGCACCAGGCGGAGTCCGGCGGCGTCGAGCTCGACGTGCGGAATGCAGAAAGTGAACGACAAATCCAAGTATCGCAAGGCGAACACCATCGCGTCGCGCATCGTCGGACTGCTGATGCAAGCGAAGCCGAAGATGCCGAACGTCGTCGCGCGATACCGGCAACCGAGACTGAGCGCGACGTCGTCGCCCGAGCCGACTGTCGACAGCAGCGCGCGCACGACGGCCAGCTCCTGCCGAGCGTCGAGCTGCCGGTCCGGCGCGCGCAATTCCTCGACCGGCACGCCGGGCAGCGCGACGCCGTGCTCCTCGGCGAAGCGGTGCATGAGCAGCACACTCGCCGTGCCGCGCGGGTAGTCCCAGTCGCGGATGGCGGGTGCGGCTAGCTCGGCCATGGCCGGAATTATGGATGAACCGGCCGCCCGCGTGCCGATCGAGGGCCAAAACTGTCGGAGTTGGTCGTTAAGCTCCCGCCGTGCACCTTTCCCACCGCCTCCTCAACCGCGCGACCCTCGACCGGCAGTTGCTCCTGAAGCCCGCCAAGATGCCGGTTCTCGACGCCGTCACGCATCTCGCCGGGCTGCAAGCGCAAGCGCCGTTCCCGCCGTATTACGCGCTGTGGTGCCGGCTGCCGGGTTTCCAGCCGGACGATCTCGCGAGCCTGCTGCTCGACCGCAGCGTGGTGCGGATGGTGTTGATGCGCGGCACGGTGCACCTCGTCCCCGCCGCCGACGCGCTGGCCTGGCGTCCGCTGACGCAGATCGTCATGGACCGCGCCCTGACAGCCGCCAACCAGCACCGGGAACCGCTGTCGAAACTCGATCACGACGCCGTGGCGAAGACGACCAGCGAACTGCTGCGCGAGCGACCGTATTCGAGCGACCAGCTCGGCAAAGCGCTGGTCGAGCACTATCCGGAGACGCCGGCCGCGTCGCTGATGTTCCTGGTCCGCGCGGTCCTGCCACTCGTGCAGATCCCGCCGCGCGGCGTGTGGGGCAAGGCCGGGCAGCCGACGTACCAGGTCGCGGACCACTGGCTCGACGGCGTCGCCGCGCCCGAGCCGTCCGCCGCCGAGCTGGTCCGCCGCTATCTCGCCGCGTTCGGTCCGGCGACGGTGGCGGACGTGCAGGCCTGGGCTGGTGTCACGAAGCTCGGCGAGGTCATCGAGGAGATGGACCTGCGCACCTATCTCGATCCTGAAGGCCGCACGCTCTACGACCTGCCGGACGCCACGCTGCCCGACGAGGACACGCCCGCGCCGCCGCGGCTGCTGGGTCCGTTCGATCAGACGCTGCTGTCCTACGCCGACCGCACGCGGATGATCAGCGACGAGCACCGCAAACGCGTGATCACCATCAACGGCCTGGTCAAGGGCACCCTGCTGGTCGACGGCCGGGTCCGCGGAATCTGGGAAACAACGACCACGCGCGAGTCGGCGGCAATGGCGCTGACGCCGTTCGAGCGCATCTCGAAGCGCGACACCGCCGCGTTGGAGAGCGCCGGGCGGAAGCTGCTCGCCTGGGCCGAGCCCGGCAAGACGCACGAGGTCCGGCTGATGAGCGAGTAACCGCGTCCGCTGGCCGGAATTCTCGATCGAGTGGCCGTTCGTGCCCTTCCGGACCGGCGGCCGCCTGCGTAGCTTCGGGCTATGGACGACACCCCGTCAGTGCTGATCGTGGGCACCGGATTCGGCGGAATCGGCGCCGCGATCGAGCTGAAGCGCGCCGGTTTCCCGAACGTCACGATCCTGGAGCGGGCGGCCGAACCGGGCGGCGTGTGGCGCGAGAACACCTACCCCGGCGCGGCCTGCGACATTCCGTCGCCGCTGTACTCGTTCTCCTTCGAGCCCAATCCGGACTGGCCGAAGCGGTACGCGATGCAGCCGGACATCCACGCCTACCTCAAGCGCGTGATCGCGAAGTACGGCATCGAACCGCACATCCGCTACGGCCGCGAGGTCACGTCCGCGACCTACGAGGACGGCCGCTGGCGGGTCGAGACCGCGCAAGGCGAAACCTTCGAGGCAGACGTCTTCGTGCCCGCCGTCGGCCAGCTCTCCCGGCCGGCCTGGCCGTCGATCCCCGGCCGCGAGACCTTCGCCGGCGAGGCGTTCCACTCCGCTGAGTGGAACCACGAAATCCCGTTGGCGGGCAAGCGGATCGCGGTGATCGGCACCGGCGCGAGCGCGATCCAGTTCGTGCCGGAGATCCGCAAGGAAGCCGCGCACGTCACCGTCTTCCAGCGCACGCCGCCGTACATCATGGGCAAGAACGACGGCCGCTACAAAGCCTGGCAGAAGCGGCTTTTCCGCCGTCTGCCGAAGACACAGCTGTTCGGCCGCGCCCGGATCTTCCTGCTGGCCGAGTACGCGACCTACGGCATGACGCGATATCCGTTGCTGACCAAGATCTTCGAACTGCGCACGGCTCAACTGCGCCGTCGCCATCTCAAGGACCGCGCCCTGCGCCGCAGCGTGAAGCCCAACTATCCGTTGGGCTGCAAGCGGATCTTGTTCACCAACGACTACCTGCCCGCGCTCGCGCAGCCGAACGTCTCTGTCGAAACGTCCTCGATCAAGGAAATCACCCCACGCGGCGTGCGCACCGCGGACGGCGTGGAGCACGAAGCAGACGTGCTGATCTACGGCACCGGATTCAAAGCGACGGAATTCCTCGGTCCGATGAAGGTGCTCGGCCGTGACGGCCGGTCGCTGTCCGAGGCGTGGCGCGGCGGCGCGCGGGCGTACCTCGGCATGACGGTGCCGGGATTCCCGAACCTGTTCTGCGTCTACGGCCCCAACACCAACCTCGGCGCGGGCTCGATCATCTACATGATCGAGCGGCAAGCGCGCTACCTCCGCCAGGCCGTCGAACACCTCGCCCGGCCGGACGTGGCATCGCTGGAGGTGCGCGCCGACGTCGAAGAACGCTACGACCGCGAGGTGCAAGCGCGGCTCTCGCACAGCGTCTGGAGCGGTTGCACAAGCTGGTACCGGCAGGAGAACGGCCGGGTGAGCACCAACTGGCCCGGGCTGGTCACCGAATACGACCGCCGGACCAGGGCACTCGACCCGGCCGACTACCTGGTGCGTTCGATCAGGGCAGGTTCTTCAGGCCCGCGCTGACCGTGTTGGCGAAGCCGTAACCGTTCGACGCGTCCCAGTTGATGGACCAGGTCATCGCGCCGCGGAACTCCGGGTACGTCGTCGACGGCTTGAACGAAGCGCAGCCGGTGCCCTTGGCCATGCAGTTCATCGCCGACACCACGTTCGACGGCGACTGGTACCCGCCGCCCGCCGCCGAGCCCGAGGACGGCAGCCCGAACGCGACCTGGTCGGCCCGCAGGCCGCCCTGCAGCTGGATGCACGAGAGCGCGGTGAGGAAGTCGACCGTGCCCTGGGAGTAGACGTTCCCGTTGCAGCCGTTCATCGCGCCCGAGTTGTAGTACTGCATGTTGACGACGGTCAGGATGTCCTTGACGTTCAGCGCCAGCTGGAAGTAGCCGCCCTGGGTGGACTGCATGTCGATCGTCTGCGGCGCCATGGTGATCACCGAGCCGCCGCCGTCGTGGATGCTGCGCAGCGCCTGGCCCATGTAGGTGGCGTTGATGCCGTTCTCCAGGTCGATGTCGACGCCGTCGAAGCCGTACGTGGAGATCAGCTGCTTCACCGAGTTGGCGAAGTTGCTCGCCGAGGAGCTGTCGCCGACGCTGATCGTGCCCTTCTCGCCGCCGACCGAGATGATCACCTTCTGGCCGCGCGCCTGCACGGTCTTGATGTCGTCGCGGAACTGCGCGTCGGTGTAGCCGCCGAGCTTCGACGACAGGGCCGGGTCGAGCGTGAAGCTCACCGCGCCGGGCGTGGTGGTGGCGTCGGCGAAGGCGATCGCGATGACGTTGTACGTCGTGGGCACGTCAGCGAGCTTCAGTGTCTTCGCGCCGTTGTCGAAGTTCTGCCAGTAGCCGGTGAGGATGTGCTTCGGCAGGTCGCCGTTGTGGGGCGGCGTGCTGGTCGTCGTGGTCGTAGTCGGCGACGTCGGAGTCGTCGGCGTGGTGGACGTCGGCGAGGTCGGGGTCGTGGACGTCGTGGGCGGGGTGCCCGGGCCGTCGAGGTTCACGTCGTCGGCGAGGTAGGCGGGCTGGCCGTACCAGCCGTGCAGGTACACCGTGAGGCTCGTGGACGAGCCGGTGGTGAAGCTCAGGCTGAGCTGCTGCCAGCCGGTCGCGCCGGGCGTCCAGGTGTTCTGCACCGCGGAGCCGGAGACGCCCAGGTAGACGTAGCTGCCCTGGACCCACGCGGACAGCTTGTACGCGGTGTTGGGCTGCACAGTGACCTGCTGGGAGCACTGCGCGGTGTCGGAGCCCGAGGGCGCCGCGCTCAGCGAGTGGCTGCCGTCGTGCGCTTGGGTCGTGACGACCGACGAGGTGCCGGTGCAGGTCCAGCCCGACAGCGAGCCGGTCTCGAAGCCGGGATTGGCGAGGATGTTCGCGGCCGACGCGCTGCTGGTGCCGAGGGCGAGCGTGACACCGAGCGCGAGCGCGACCGAGGCCAGCAGGGACACCAGGGCAGGCAGCCGCCGGGGGGACGGGTGTGGGGACACGGGCAGACCTCCGCACGACAGTGAGCCAGGTCACCTCAAAATGGACTAGACCAATACGGATGTCAAGGAACTTCCGGAGGTGCTTCGGCGGGCCATGCGCGCCGCGCCGGGCGGGCAGCGGCACAATGCAGGCTCGGAGCAACCCGAGACGAAGCAGGAGCCTGGTTTTGAGCGTGCAGTCGGTCGAGCAGCGGATCGCCGAAGAGCTGGGGGTGCGCGAGGGGCAGGTCAAGGCCGCCGTCGGGCTCCTCGACGAGGGGTCCACGGTGCCGTTCATCGCCCGGTACCGCAAGGAAGTCACCGGAGAGCTGGACGACGCGCAGCTGCGCACGCTCGAGGAGCGGCTGCGCTACCTGCGCGAGCTGGACGAGCGCCGCGGCGCGGTGCTGGAGTCCATCCGGAGCCAGGGCAAGCTGGACGAGGCGCTCGAGGCGCAGATCCTCGCCGCGGACACGAAGTCGCGGCTGGAGGACATCTACCTGCCCTACAAGCCGAAGCGGCGGACCAAGGCGCAGATCGCCCGCGAGGCCGGTCTGGAGCCGCTGGCCGACGGCCTGCTGAACGACCCGACGACCGACCCGCAGGCCGCCGCCGCGGTGTTCGTCGACGCGGACAAGGGCGTCGCGGACGCGCAGGCCGCCCTCGACGGCGCGCGCGCCATCCTGGTCGAACGTTTCGCCGAGGACGCCGACCTGATCGGCGAGCTGCGCGAGAAGATGTGGACCGAGGGCCACCTGGCGTCGAAGGTCCGCGCGGGCAAGGAGACCGACGGGGCCAAGTTCTCCGACTACTTCGACTTCTCCGAGCCCTACACCAAGCTCCCCTCGCACCGGATCCTCGCGATGCTCCGCGGCGAGAAGGAAGAGATCCTCGACCTGTCGATGGAGCCTTCCGAGCCGGTCGCCGAGGACGCTCCGGTCCGCGTCGGCCCCACCGAGTACGAACAGCGCATCGCCGCCCGGTTCGGCATCAGCCAGCAGGACCGCCCGGGTGACAAGTGGCTCGGCGACACGGTGCGCTGGGCCTGGCGCACGAAGATCCTCCTGCACCTGGGCATCGACCTGCGGATGCGGCTGCGCCAGTCGGCCGAGGACGACGCCGTGCGCGTGTTCGCGGCCAACCTGCGCGACCTGCTGCTGGCGGCTCCGGCGGGCACCCGCGCGACGATGGGCCTCGACCCGGGCTTCCGCACCGGCGTGAAGGTGGCCGTGGTCGACGCGACCGGCAAGGTCGTCGACACCCACGTGATCTACCCGCACCAGCCCGCCAACAAGTGGGACCAGTCGATCGCGGAGCTGGCCGTGCTGGCCGGGAAGCACAACGTCGACCTGATCTCGATCGGCAACGGCACCGCCTCGCGCGAGACCGACAAGCTGGCGATCGAGCTGATCAAGAAGCACCCGGAGCTGAAGCTCACCAAGGCCGTCGTGTCCGAGGCGGGCGCTTCGGTGTACTCGGCTTCGGCGTTCGCTTCGCAGGAACTGCCGGGCATGGACGTCTCGCTGCGCGGCGCGGTCTCGATCGCGCGCCGGCTGCAGGACCCGCTGGCCGAGCTGGTGAAGATCGACCCGAAGTCGATCGGCGTCGGCCAGTACCAGCACGACCTGTCCGAGGTGTCGCTGTCGCGTTCGCTGGACGCGGTGGTCGAGGACTGCGTGAACGCGGTCGGCGTGGACGTGAACACCGCGTCCGCCCCGCTGCTGACCCGGGTTTCGGGCATCACGACGTCGCTCGCGGAGAACATCGTGGCGCACCGCGACGGCAACGGCCCGTTCCGCTCAAGGACCGCGCTCAAGGACGTCGCGCGGCTCGGCCCGAAGGCGTTCGAGCAGTGCGCGGGCTTCCTCCGCATCCCCGACGGCGACGACCCGCTCGACGCGTCCTCGGTGCACCCGGAGGCGTACCCGGTGGTGCGGCGGATCCTCGACCGCACCGGCAGCGGCATCCGCGAACTGATCGGCAACGCCCGGACCCTGCAGGCGCTGAAGCCCGCCGAGTTCGTCGACGACACCTTCGGTCTCCCGACGGTCACCGACATCCTCTCCGAGCTCGAGAAGCCGGGCCGCGACCCGCGTCCGGCGTTCAAGACCGCGACCTTCGCCGAGGGCGTCGAGAAGATCGGCGACCTCAAGCCGGGCATGCGGCTGGAGGGCGTGGTGACGAACGTGGCCGCGTTCGGCGCGTTCATCGACGTCGGCGTGCACCAGGACGGCCTCGCGCACGTTTCGGCGCTGTCGAAGAACTTCGTGAAGGACCCGCGCGACGTCGTGAAGCCGGGCGACATCGTGAAGGTGAAGGTGCTCGAGGTCGACGTGCCGCGCAAGCGGATCTCGCTGACGCTGCGGCTGGACGACGAGCCCGGCGCGGGCAACAACCGCGGCGGTGGCGGCGGCCGGGACCGTGGCCAGGGCGGTCAGGGTGGCGGCGGTCAGCGCCGGAACCAGCCGCAGCAGCGCGGCGGCGGTGGCGGCCGGGACCGCCGCGACTCCGGGGGCGGCGGCGCGATGGCGGACGCTCTGCGGCGCGCCGGATTCGGCAAGTAGCACAACGAAAAACGGCCTCCCGAGCTATTCGGGAGGCCGTTTTGGTTGTCTCGACTCAGGGATTCATCTCGTACGCGCCGGAAAGCTCGCGCACCATCGCCCACACGCGACCGAACCGTTCGTCGTCCACCACTGGCTTCCGCAGCCCGGCCAGCGCCAGCTCCTGCTGCTTCTCGGTGGAACTCGGCTTGCCGTGCAGATCGACCGCGGCGACGCTGAAGTCCTGCACCAGCACGGCGAACAGCTGGTCTAGCACATCGTCTGACACGCCGGTCAGCTCAGCCTGCTCCAGGATCAGCTGCCCATACACGACGAGCGTGAACAGCTCGGTGAGCGCGAGGCCGAAGTCCAGGTCCTTCTGCTGCGCCTCGTCCGGCGTCGCCTCGGAAAGCAGCCGCACCAGCACATTGGCTTGTTCGGTGAACCGGGCGACGTTCGGCAGGTGCTTCGCGTTCTCGTAAGCCGGTTTCCAGTCGTGGAACCGGATCTTCGACAGCCCGCGCGCGGGGCCTTGGCGGAACAGGAAATCGTCGTCGGAGGCGTCGTCGCGGGTCGGCACCGCCGGGTATTCCTGCGGCGCGAACAGGTACGCGGGCATGAACTTCGCGATCAGCGCGAGGTTCACCGCGACCGTGCCCTCCAGCTTGGGCAGGCCGTCGATGTCGTTCTTGGCCATCGCGAGGTAGGTGTCGGCCTCGAAACCCTTGGCCGCCACGACATCCGCGACGAGCCCGATCACCTTCTGCGCCTCGGTGGTCACCTTCATCTTGGTGATCGGGTTGTACAGCAGGTAGCGGCGGTCCTGCTGGTTCGCCGAGCGGAAGTAGTCGATCGCGCGGTCGGAGAACAGCTTCATCCCGGTCAGCCGCGCGTAGGCCTCGACGAATTCGCGGCGCACGTGCGGGAAATCGGTGACCGGGTTGCCGTACAGGATCCGGTTCTGCGCGTGCGTGACCGCCTCGTACAGCGAATGCGTCGCCATCCCGATGCCGCCGAAGCACAGGTTGAACTTGCCGATGTTGACCGTGTTCAGCGCGGCGCTGAAGGCCTCGGCCCCGGTGTGCAGGAGGTCCTCGGCGCGCACCGGGTAGTCCTCGAGCCGGAACTCCGCGACGTACATCTGCGACGGCACGATGTTCTTCACGACGTGGTAGTTCGGGTGCTCGGAATCGGCGTAGAAGAACACGTACTGCTCGGGTCCTTCGACGCCTTCGATCCGGCCGAACACCGAAACCGTGCGCGCGCAGTTTCCGTTGCCGATGTAGTACTTCGACCCGTTGGCGCGGTAGCCGCCCTCGCCGTCCGGGGTGAGCACGAGGTCGGACGAGTAGATGTCCGCGCCGTGTTCCTTTTCGGACAGTCCGAACGCGCCGACGCCGCCCTCGGCCAGCGCTTCCGCGGCTCGCTTGCGGGCGGCCGCGTTTCCGCTCTGCCACACCGGTCCGAGCCCGAGAACGGTGACCTGGAACGGGTACCAATAGTTGAGGCCGTAGAAGCCGAGGATTTCCGCCAGCGCGGCGATCCGGCTGGTGTCCCAGCGCTTCTCGGAGTCCCCGGAGGAATCCGCGGCCGGGGTGAGGAACGTGGCGAACAGGCCTTCCTTGCCCGCGAACTCCAGGAAGTCGGCGTAGAACTCGCGGTCGTGATACGCCTGCGCGAGACGGCGCTTGCCGCGCGCTTCGAACCAGTCGATCGTCGCCCGCAGCAGCCGCTGGGTCTCCGGGTCGAACTTCCGGGCGTCGTAGTCGCGCGGGTTCAGCAGCGCTGTCGCCGTTTCGCTCATCGCATCTCCAGGTCAGCCGATATTACTGCCCGGTAACTTTAGCGCGGTGCGGCCGCCGAATTCCACCGCGTCCACCCGGCCGTGGTCATCGCGGCGGAAACGCGCGCTCGGCCTGCGGGTGTCCGAGGCGCGGGCGAGCACGTCGTCGGCGACGAAGACGACCTCGAACGGCGGGGCCGAGAGGATGTCCGGCTGATCGGTGTCGAGGATCATCTGCGCCCAGAGCGCACCGTCGCGCTCGGTGACCTCGAAGATCAGCGAGCCGGTCCGATACCGTCCAGGGCAGTCGCCCGGGTCGATCGCCCTGGACGGGCGACCGTCCAGTTTCGGCAGGTCAGCGAGGTTCTCCAGGCACCAGTCGACGATCCGCGGACCGAGCGCGCCGCCGCCCGCACTGTTGGTGAGCACGGTGACCGCGAGGTTCTCGCTCGGTGCCATGACGAACTCGGACAGCTGCAGGTTGCTGACGTTCCCGCCGTGCCGCACCAGCTGCGCGTCGCCGTGGCTCAGCCGCAGCCAGGACAGCCCGACCTCCTCGAACGGCAACGCACCCTTGCGCTGCGCGTTGTGCATCAGGCGGCGAGTCTCGTCGCTCAATATCTCCGCGCCGGTCAGCTGGAAGCGAGCCCATTTCAGCTGGTCACGGGCAGTCGACCAGAGGCCGCCCGCCGGAGCGTCCGCCCGGACGAGGCCGACGGTGTGCGCGACCGCCGGACCGTCCTCGCGCAGCGCGTGCCCGACCGCGTGCCGCCGGGTGAGCACGTCCCAGGGCTGGAAGTACGAGTCCGTCATGCCGAGCGGCTCCAGGAGCCGGGTGCGGACCAGGTCCTCGTAGCTGCCGCCGGACACCGCCTCCGCGACGCGGCCGGCCAGCAGGAACCCGGCGTTGCAGTAGGAGAACACCTCGCCGACCGGGAACACCTGCGGCAACTCGTCGAACTGCCGCACCGCGCGGGCGAGCGCGTCGTCGCCCCAGCCCGTGTCGACCTCGATGTCGCCGAGGAAGCCGGACGAGTGCGTGAGGAGGTGGCGCAGCGTCACGGTCTTGGTCGCAAGCGGATCGGCCAGCCGCAGCTCCGGGAGGTACTCGACCACCGGCTGGTCCAATTCGAGTACGCCGTCCTCGACCAGCACGAGCACCGCGGCCGCGGCGAACGTCTTGCTGGTGGAGCCGATCATGAACAGGGTGTCGTCGTCCACCGGGGTTCCGGTGTCCACACTGGACACTCCTGCGGTGAGCAAGGTTTCCTTGCCCTCGTGGAAAATCCCGGCGGAGACGCCGGGAACCCCCGCTTCCCGCGCCCATTCGCCCAGCAGTCCCCGGAGTTCGTCTGCGCTCATGCGGCCAGCCTCGCACCCGCCGGCGCGCCGTCGATGGTGGAAACGAACGAACATCGCGCGCCCGCTTCGTCGGTTCGCGCGTGGCGGCCTGCGGGCGATATCACGTAGCCCGCTGGATCTTGGGACGGTATAGTGGACGGTGCGGTCCGCTCAGTTCTGCCTCGGACCGCGTTTCACTGTTGTCGACGACCACGCGCCGCAGCCACCCGAGGCCGCGCCGGGCAGGACAACCGCGCTACGTACGGAGATACGGGACGCTTTCGCGTCCGCACCAACCATGACGACTTTCACTGAACTCGGCCTGCCCAAGACTCTGGTCGACGCGCTCGCCGCGCAGGGCGTCACCGAGCCCTTCCCGATCCAGGCCGCCACGCTCCCGCACACGCTCGCGGGCCGCGACGTCCTCGGCCGCGGCCGCACCGGCTCCGGCAAGACCTACGGCTTCGTGCTGCCCGTGCTGGCCCGCCTGGCCGCGGGCCCGACGCGGCGGCGTCCCGGCCGTCCGCGGGCGCTGATCCTCGCCCCGACGCGCGAACTGGCCACCCAGATCGAGGCCGCGATCGTGCCGCTGGCGCGCCCGCTCGGCCTCAAGGCCACCACGATTTTCGGCGGCGTGAGCGCGAACCCGCAGATCACCCGCCTGCGCGACGGCGTCGACATCGTCGTCGCCTGCCCCGGCCGGCTCGCCGACCACATGCGCTCCGGCGAAGCGAAGCTGGACAAGATCGAGATCACCGTCCTCGACGAGGCCGACCACATGGCCGACCTCGGCTTCCTGCCCGAGGTCCGCCGCATCATGGCGGCGACCCCCGAGCGCGGCCAGCGCCTGCTGTTCTCGGCGACGCTCGACAACGGCATCGACGTGCTCGCGAAGCGCTTCATGAACGACCCGATGCTGCACAGCGTCGACTCGGCGCAGTCCCCGGTCTCGACCATGACGCACCACGTGCTGCACCTCGAGGAAACCCACCGCCTGCCGGTACTGGTCGACCTCACCGCGGCTCCGGGCCGCACCCTGGTCTTCACCCGCACGAAGCACCGCGCGAAGGCCCTCACCCGCAAACTGGTCGCGAGCGGCGTCCCGGCCGTCGAACTGCACGGCAACCTCGGCCAGAACGCGCGCACGCGCAACCTGGAAGCCTTCTCTTCCGGCACCGCGAAAACCCTGGTGGCCACGGACATCGCCGCCCGGGGCATCCACGTGGACGACGTCACGCTGGTCATCCACGCCGACCCGCCGGTCGAGCACAAGGCCTACCTGCACCGCTCCGGCCGCACCGCCCGCGCGGGCGCGTCCGGCACCGTCGTCACGCTGATGACCGACGAGCAGGTCTCGGACGTCCGCGCGCTCACCCGGAAGGCGGGCATCTCGCCGACCACCACGCGGATCTCGCCTTCGCACCCGCTGCTGGCCGAACTGGCCCCCGGGGACCGCTCGTTCACCGCTTCGCCGCGCCGCCCGGTGGTGGACAACCGCCCCAAGACGGTGACCGCTTCCGGCGCCGCACCGGGTACCGGCCGCCGCCGAGGCGCCCCTTCGGAAAACCGAGGCGGCCTCGGTGCTCGGACCGGTTCGCAACCCCGCCGCTCCGGCGGCGGCCGCGGCGGACCTCGTCAGGGCACGGAGCCGCGCGCCGCTCGGGCCGGGTCTTCGGCTGGTTCAGACCGGCAGCCAGGTCAAGCTCGCCGGGAAGACCAACGCCGCGGCACGGGCACCGGCCGCCGAGGCTCGGAAGGCGCTGGCCGTCGCGCTGCCGGCACCGACCGTCGCGGATCGGGCCAGCCGCCCCGAAACCGCCGAAACGGCTCGAGCGGACGGCGTCAGTCAGAGTCCTGAGTTTCGCTCTGGGCGGGTCGGGGATCGGTTTGTTCGATCTCCGGCCCGCTTTTCTGTGCGGGGAAGTCAGTCCGCTTCCTCGTCGGTGAACCAGGCACCGACGCATTTCCATTGGAACGCGTCTTTCTGCTAGTCGCCCCCGGCGAGCCAGCCGGCCACGGCCAGCCGGAAAGTCGCTCCCGCGAACGCCACCCCGCTGTTGCTACTCCGGAGCGCCCTCGTCGGCAATCTTGCGGACAAGGGTGAAGAATTGCTGGCGTTCAGAAGCGTTGAGGGGTGCGAGAAAGCGGGTCTGGACGTCCTCGAGAACGGTGTCGAGCCTGGCAAGTTCTCGCCGGCCGGAGGCCGTCAGCCGAACGAGCTTCTTGCGCCCGTCCGAGGGATGAGGCTGGCGCTCGGTGAATCCAGCCTGGTCGAGCGCTTCGAGCGCAACGGTGACGTCGCTGCGGTCAATGCCCGAAAGCCGGCCCGCCTCTGCCTGGCTGAGCGGGCCTGCCTGCTCCAACGCGGCCAGGATCCGATAGTGGTAAGGCCGCGAGCCCGCCTCCGCGAAGGCCTCGGACAGCAAGGCATGGCTCCGGCTCTGCGCCAGGTTGACCAACCAGGTCGCCCGGCCGTGAAGTCGCTTCAGCACGCTGGCAGCCTACCGGACTTGTTGGTGCCACCAACAACCTGATATTGTTGGTGACACCAACGACATGGAGGTATCGCCCATGCTCCCCCTCGGACCGCGGCTGATCGGCCAGACCGAGAAGACGCTCGACGCCGCTTTGACCAGGATCCTGCGCGAGCACGACCTGTCGACCAGTGAATGGGTCGCCCTTCGGCTCGCTGCCGACACCAGCGCCGTGCCGTTGGCGGCATTTGTGCGTGCTCAGGCGCACTTCGAAGACGCGGACGACCTCGTGGCGCGGCTCGCGGCCCGCGGGCTCGTCGCCGGCGATCAGCTCACCGGCGAGGGCCAGTCCTTGATCGCACGGATCACGCAGGTCATCACCAGCCTGACGGGATCGATCTGGGAGAACCTCGACCCCGATGACGTCGCCGCCGCGGGGCGTGTCCTCAATGCCGTCCAATCGGAGTACCGGACTGTGCTGGCGGGCCTCAGCGGGTCGGCCGCCTAACGCCAAACCGGCTCACTGCGCGGACAAGAACAGCAAAAACGGTCCCACGCCCAAAAACAACAACGCCGCCGCGTTCGTCTTCCGGTACTCCAGCAGCAACGCCACGAATTCCCGCAAGAACGCGCTGGGCACGAAGTACGACGCCGTCTTCGCCCCGATCACGTTGAGCCGCAACCCCAATTGCCGCGCCAGCACCGCTGTGCGGAACACGTGGTAGTTGTTCGTCACGGCCAGAATCGGGCCGGAAAACCCGCGCTGCTCAAGCAAAGCGACGCTGAACCGCAGGTTCTCGTTAGTGGTCGTCGCCCGGTCCTCAAGGACGATCTGCTCCGCCGGAACCCCAGCATCGATGAGATACCGTGCCATCGCATCCGCTTCGGACGTCAGTTCGTCCGCGCCCTGACCGCCGGACACGACCAGCAACGCACCCGGCGATCGCTGCTGCACCTGCACCGCGCGGTCGAGCCTGCTGGCCAGCAGCGGCGGCACCCGGTCGCCCTGCAGCCCCGAACCGAGAACAACCACTGCGCCGGCGCGAGCGCGTCGGGTGACCCGGCTGTAGAGAATCGAGTACAGCAACAGCGCCGTGAACAGGAACGCCAGATAACCGGTCACGAACAGCACCGCCATCGCGGCCACGCGCAGCAACGGCTGATCGTCGAAGACCAGCGAACTCACCGCGAGCGCGAACACCGCGAGCAGACCGAGCCCGGCGAGCAGCGAGAGGAGGTTAGCGAGCCGCCGTCCTTCGCGTCGCAGCATCACGACGCCGTTCGCGATCAGCGCCCACGGCAGGGCCAGCGCGCCGAGCCCGCCGATGATCACCACCACCGCGATGATCGCGATCTGCGCCCATTCGACGTGGTTGAAGAACGACAGCAGCCACAACCCGGTGAAAAACAGCGCGACCAGGAACCACACCGCGTTGCCGACCCGCCTCGGCTCGCGCGCGAACCGCACGACGAACACCAGCACGGAAGCGATCGCGAAAAGCCCGGACGTCATGGTCGTGCATTCTGTCTGGCAAGCCCGAGCGTCGCGCGGGCAGGTACTCAGAGTGACGTCGTCAGGCCCCGTGCCCGCAGCACCGACCGCTCCAGCGGGCGGAACACGATCAGCTCGATCGCCACCCCGACGAACAAAATCAGGAAAATCGCCGCGATCACCTTGGGCATCGAGTTGTACGAGGACCCGTCGTTCAAATACGTCCCCAGCCCGACCCCGAGGCTCGGCGAGCGCGCGATCAGTTCCGCCGCCATCAGCGAACGCCACGAGAACGCCCAGCCCTGCTTGAGCCCGGCGAGAAACCCGGGCAGCGCGGCGGGCAGCAGGATGTGCCGGGCCGCGGCGAAGCGGCCGGCGCCCATCACCTTGCCGACGCGCGGCAGGATCGGCGGGATCTGGTCGATGCCGGACACGAGGCCGTTCGCGATCGACGGGACCGAGCCGAGCAGCACGACGAAGTAGATCGCCGCGTCGTTGATGCCGAACCAGATCACCGCGGCGGGCACCCAGGCCACCGACGGCAGGCTCTGCAACCCGCTCAGCAGCGGCCCGATCGCGGCGCGCACCACGCGGACCTTCGCCACCAGGATGCCCAGCGGCGTCCCGATCACGACGCCGGCGGCGAAGCCCAAAGCGGCGCGGTGCACGGAAGTCCAGATGAAGCCGAACACCGAACCGTCGTTGATCGTGCTCACGAACTCGGCCCAGACGTCCAGCGGCGCGGGCAGCGTCGTCTCCGGCCAGAACGCGGCGGCCCACAGGATCTGCCAGATCACCACCAGCAGCACGAGCGCGCCGAGCGGCGGCAGGAATCCGCGGACGAACCGGCGGCGCAGCGACGCCGGCCGCGCGCCGGCGGGAGTGTCGAGCCGGTCCAGGCCAGCGCCGACGGCTTCGTCTAGGTCGGGGGCCGCCTGGTCAGGACGGGGCATGGGTGCTGATCACCTTTCGCAGATCGGCCGTGATCTCGTCGGCCAGCAGTTCAGCGTCCGCGGACGGGACGTCGTGCCACTCGCGGACCACACGGCCCGGACGCGACGACAGCAGCACCACTCGCTGTCCAAGCCGGACAGCCTCGCGGACGTCGTGCGTCACGAACAGCACCGAGGTACCGGTGCTGCGCCACACTCGCAGGAGCTCGCTCTGCAGCACATCGCGGGTGATCGCGTCGAGCGCCGCGAACGGTTCGTCCATGAGCAGCAACGCATTGCCGTCGTCACCGCCCACGCGGTGGGTCGCGGCCAGCGCGCGGGCCAGCGCGACCCGCTGCCGCATCCCGCCGGACAGCTCGTGCGGACGCTTGCGCGCGGCGTCGCTCAACCGCACCAGGTCCAGCAGCTCCGCAGCCTTTTCGCGACGCTCGGATCGGCCGAATCCGGCCAGCCGCAACGGCAGTTCCACGTTCCGGGACGCGGTCAGCCACGGCATCAGCGCGGCCTCCTGGAACATCACCGCGGGCCGCGAAGTGGTGAGAGTGATCTCGCCGGCGGACGGCTGGTCGAGGCCGGCGACGAGGTTCAGCAGCGTGCTCTTGCCACAGCCGGAAGCGCCGAGCAGGCAGACGAACTCGCCCGGCTCGACGGTGAGGTCGACCCCGTCGAGCGCGGTCACCGCGCCGCCGCCGGAGCCGAACACCTTGCCCACGCGGTCGAGGTGCACGGCGGCGGTCACTGGTCGGGCCAGGGTGGAGGTCATCGCGGATCGCCTTCCGGTCGGGACGTCACTTGGCCAGTTCGGGCGCGTTGACGGCGGGCAGCTGCTGTGCCTTGAGGACGTCGTTGAGCGGGCCGAAGTCGGCGAACCCCTTCAGGTCCACCACCTTGTCGACCACGCCCGCGGTCACCGAGTCCTTGGCCAGCTGCGGGAACTGCGCGGGCACCGGGTCGGTGGTCAGCTCGATGTTCGAGAACGCGCGGTCGAGCACGGCCGGGCTGAGCGAGCTGCCGGACAGCTCCTTGAGCGCCCCGTTGACGACGGTCTTCGCCTCGGCCGGGTTCTTCTTCGCCCAATCGATCGCCTGCAGCTCGCCCTTCAGCAGCGCGCGCACGGTGTCCGGGTGCTGCTTGAGGAACTCACTGCGCACGATCGCGACAGTGGTCGGGAAGCGGCCTTCGGGCCACAGCGACTTTTCGTCGACCAGCACCTTCGCTCCCGCGTCGGCGACCAGCCGCGACGACCACGGCTCAGGCAGCCAGCCGCCGTCGACCTCGCCCTTTTTGAAGGCGTCGAACGTCTTCGGGTTGTCCAGGTTGGTCACGTTGACCTGGCCGGTCAGGTGCTTCTCGGCGAGGAACTTCTTGAGCGCGACGTCCTGGGTGTTGGCCAGCTGCGGCGTCGCGATCGTCTTGCCCTTGAGCTGGTCGACCGACGTGATCCCGGGCTTCACCACCAGCTGCGCGCCGCCGGTGACCGCGCCGGACACGAGCTGGATCGCGCCCTTGGACTTGGTGAAGGCGTTGATCGCCGGTCCGGATCCGATGAACGCGACGTCGAGCGAACCGCCGAGCAGCGCGTTCACTTCGGACGGACCGGCGTTGAACGTCTGTGTCGTGAGTTTCGTGCCGCCGAGGTTCTGCGCGAAGAAGTTCTTCTTGACCCCGATCAGCGCCGGCGTGTGCGTCACGTTCGGGAAGAAGCCGACGCGCACCTCCCCCGCGGCGCCCTGGTTGGTCGCGGCCTCGGTGCGGTCCGCGCGGGAACACCCGGCGAGCGCCCCGAGCACCGTCAGCGCGGCGAGCGCGGAAGCAAGCAATCGGGTTCGCGGAAATGTACGCACAAATGGCCCTTTCGCGGTCAGCGGAACGGGGCGAGAATGACACGTTCACCCGCGAGACTGCATAGGCATCCGCATCCCGGGAAATTGTGTGGGATTACTTGACAGGCCCGGGCCTCACCTGCTTGTCAGAAGCGAGACGTCACCGAACTCGTGCCACAGATAGTCCCGTCGCACTGCCGCGTCGTAAGCCCGCTGCACCAGCGCGGGACCCACGACCGCCTCGAGAAGCAGCAGGTGAGACGCCTCCGGCGTGTGCAGTCCGGTGATCAAACCGTCGACGGCGCGGGCTGGCCGATCGGGACCGAGCACGAGTTCGGTCCAGCCTGCCGCCGCGGTGACGAGTCCGCCGGGATTCGTGGCCGATTCGATCGCGCGGACCGCCGTTGTCCCTACGGCGATAACGCGTCCACCCTGGTCACGCACCCAATTGACCAACGCGGCAGTCGTCGCCGGAACGCGAAATCGCTCACCGTACGGCGGTTCTCCGGCTTCCGGCGACGAGACGCCAGTGTGTAACAAGATCGGCGCGAACAGCACTCCCCTCGAGACCAGTTGAGTCACCAGCTCCGGAGTGAACGGCCGGGCCGCGCTCGGCATCTCAGCCGAACCCGGATCGAGCGCGAACACGGTCTGGTAATTCGGCAACGGCCACGCGCGCGGGACATAGCCGTAGCGAATCGGCCGGCCGACCTTCGCGAGATACCGCGCGACCTCGCCTTCCACGTCGATCTTCGCGCGCCACAACCGTTGCGCACCGGCGACGTGTGGCGCGCGCAGCGTGACGACAGCACCGGCGGGCAGGCCGAGCCGCTCCCCCACGCGACCGTCGAGGAGCGGACCGCCGGGTGCGCGGAGCTCGACCACCCAGGTGCCGTCGTCGAGTTCGGTGGAGAAGTGGACAGTGATGACGCGTTCGTCCCGGACCGCGTCGACAGCGGCGGGCAACGTGCCAGACGTGTTGACCACCAACAGGTCGCCGGGATTCAGGAACGCTGCCAGATCACGGAAAGTCGCGTGCTGTACGCCCTCCGGACTGGCCGCGAGCAGCCGCACCTCGTCCCGCGCGAGTCCGCGCGCTTCCGGCGGAGCGGACGCGCTGCGGTCCTCGGCCAGGTCGAACCGGGTGTGCGGCGCGTTCACGACCGCACCTGCAGATCCGCTGCCCGGAACCGGCCGCTCGGCGGACGTTCCTCCAGCAGCCGCAGGAAAGCCGGTACCGCGGTCTCCGGCAGCGGCCGGTCCGAAATGTCCTCGCCGGGGAAAGCGGCCTGGTGCATGGCCGTGCGCAGGTCCCCGGGATCGACGGCGTACACCGCGATGTCCGGATTTTCCACGCCCAGCACCGCGCTCACGTGGTCCAGCGCGGCTTTCGCGGAGCCGTAGCCGCCCCAGCCCGCATACGGCTCCACGGCGGCGTCGGAGCTGATGTTCACCAGCACTCCCTTGGCCGCGGTGAGCGCGGGCAACAGCAGGCGGGCGAGCGCGAGCGGCGCGAAAACGTTGGTGCGGAAGACAGTTTCCAGCTCGTCCGGCGGATACTCGGCCAGCGGCGGCAGCGGGCTGACGCCGAGTTTGCTGGCGTTGTTGACAAGCAGGTCGAGCCGGGGTCCGGCGGCTTCGGCGAGCCGGGCGCGATGCTCGGGGTCGGTGACGTCGCCGGGCACCGGGGTGAACCCGAGGTCCGCTGCGGCGGTGCGCAGCGTCCCCTGGTCGCGCCCGGTGCCCAGCACTGTCCATTCGCGACGGACGAGAGCCGCGGCTAGCGCCCGGCCCAGACCGGCGGACGCTCCGGTGACTACAGCTACTGGCATGGGTTCCTCCAGAAGTAGGCACCTGCCAGCGTGCGACCTCTACCTTACTGGAGGTCAACCGGTCGACGGCCGCGCAGCAGCGTGTACGCCACGAGCGAAACCACGAACCCGGCGTAGTAGGCCAGATCCGCACCGTGCAGCGCGGCGGCGACCGGTCCGGTGTAGACAGTCGTGTTCATGAACGGCACCGCCGCCGCGAAGCCAACTACGAACGCTACGAGTGCGGCCCAGCTGCGGACCGGACGCTGCAGCTCAGCGAGCACATCGATCTCGCGCCCGCCACGTTTGCGCCGCAGCCAATCCGGGACGACGACACCGAGGAACGGCGGAATCCAGTAACTCACCACCAGCAGCACGTTCTGGAATTTCGCCGCCAGGTCACCGGTGTGCATCCAGAGAATCAACGCGAACGCCAGCACCGTCACGACCACCGCCGACACCGGCCGACGCACCCGCACGCCGACAGTCTGCAGCGCGAGCGAGCCGCTGTAGTCGTTCATCGCGTTGGACGACACCGCCGCCAGCGCGATCACCAGCAACGCCACCGCACCCAGCACACCGCCGCCGAGCAGCGTCGACACCCCGGCAGCGGTCTGGTCGCCCAGCGCAGTGCCGAGCGCGAGACCGATGCCCTCGCCAAGCGCGTACGAGGCGGTCAGGCCGAGAAGGGTGAACCAGAAGACGCCGCTCGGGCGCGTCGAAGCAGGCAGGTAACGGCTGAAATCCGACGCATAAGGAGCCCAAGAAATAGCGAGACTGAGCGTAATAGTGGAAAACAGCACGACGGCACCGGCGAAATCGCCGCCGCTCGCGGAATCGGTAAACGTAATCGGGTGGTCAAGCACCACCTTTACGGCGAGCGCGACAAATGCGACAACCAGCACCACGCTCATCACAGCCTGGACCCGGTGGATCACCGCGTAACCGAATACGCCGAGCGTGCACTGCAGCACCAGCACCACGAGCACCGCGGCCCAGAACGGCAGCCCTGTGAGCTGCGCCAGCGCCTCGCCGCCGAACAGGCCGACCAGCGCGTCCCACGCGATCGAGCCGAGCCATTGCACCAGGCCGGGCAGCACGACGCCGCGGCCGAACGGGAGCCGGGCGAGCGGCAACTGGCCGGTTCCGGTGCGCGGACCCCAGGTGGACAGCCACGCGACCGGCAGCGAACCGACCACGGTGCCGATCAGCGCGATGACGAACCCGGTGGTGAAACCGAGCCCGAGCGTCGCGCCGAGGGTGCCGGTGAACACGGCGGTCATGGTGAGGTTCGGCGCGAACCACACGCCCGCGAGCCGCCACGGACGGCCGAACCGGTTCTCCGCCGGGATCGGGGTGATTCCGTGCGTCTCGATCGCGAAATCCCCTGCTCCGGACGGCATCCGGCCGCCGAAGACCTCGGCGTCGATCCCGCTCATGCGCTGCCCTTTCTCCCGGCTGACCCGTGAGTCTGAACCGGAGCGCCCGGCCGCGCCAATACTCTGTGGCGTTCCCGACCCGTTCCCGGCAGGATCGCCGGGTGGGGGAAGCACCGTTGCGCCATCGCGCGTTCGCCATTTTCTACACCGGACGACTGGTCTCGCTGCTGGGCAGCGCCATGACCCCGGTCGCCTTGTCGTTCGCGGTGCTCGGCAGCAGCCACAGCCCGACCGACCTCGGCGTCGTGCTCGCCGCCGGGATCGTGCCGCTGCTGGCGTTCCTGCTGGTGGGCGGCGCGGTCGGCGACCGGTTCCCGCGCAACCGGGTGCTGCGGCTGTCGAACCTCGGTGCCGGTGCGGCCCAGCTGGCGGCCGCGGCCATCCTGCTCACCGGCAACTACTCGCTGGGCGCCCTCGTCGCGACCGAGTTCCTCGGCGGAATCTGCACCGCGTTCACGACGCCGGTGCTGCGCGGGATCGTCCCGCAGATCGTCCCGCCGGAATCGCTGCGCCAGGCGAACTCGCTGCTGGCCACCGGACGGAACATCACCAAGGTGGCCGGTCCGGCCGTCGCCGGAGTGCTGGTCGGCACGGTCGGCGGCGGGTGGGCGATCGCCGCCGACGGGGTGTCGTTCGTACTCGCCGCCTTGCTCTACCAGGCGATCACGCTGCCCCCGGCGGAAAAGTCCGAGCAGCACAGTGTCTTGCACAGTGTGCGAATCGGCTGGCGGCAGTTCTGGCGGATCCCGTGGCTGTGGCGGGTGGTCACGGCGTTCACCGTCTACAACATCGTCTTCACCGGCGGCTGGCTGGTTCTCGCGCCGGGCATCGCGCAGGACACCATCGGCGCGGCCGGATGGGGCGCGGCGCTGAGCGTGCGCGCGGTGGGCGCGCTGCTGGCCGGTCTGGTCATGTACCGGTTCGCGCCGAAACGACTGCTGCCGGTCGGACTGGTTGGTGCGGCTCTGACCGCGCTGCCGCTGTTCGCGCTCGGCACGCACGCGAACTTCGCCGTGCTGGCCGGGACGACGTTCGTCGCCGGATTCTCCGCCGGCGTCATGGGCGTGGCCTGGGATACGACGGTCCAGGAGAACATCCCCGGGCATCTCCTGTCGCGGATGGCCGCGTTCGACGATTTCGGCTCCTACGCGGGCATTCCGATCGGCGAGCTCCTCGCCGGACCGCTCGGCGCCGCGTTCGGCGCGCCCGCGGTGCTGCTCGTCGGCGGGTTCGTCCTGGTCGCCACCTCGCTTTCCCCGTTGCGCTCCCGCGCCGTCCGCGCACTGCGGCACCCGCCGGTCCCCGTGCCGTGAAAGGCTCCTTGAGGGAATTAGATTCCCTCAAGGAGCCCTTCACGGACCGTCACGCAAGGAAGGGCCTGCCGGAGAGTCCCGGCAGGCCCTTCCTTTCACCCCTCGGTCACACCAGCAAGAGGAATGCCACTCCGTTCGGCGAGCCGAGGCCCGTCACGTCGTCGTAGCCCTTGGTCGTGTGGATCGTCAGGTTCGGGTAGTCGAGCACCCGGGCCGAGGTCTTCAGCCCGCCGCTCGCGTCGGTCCCGTTGGCGAAGTCCACGCGCTGCACCGTGCCGTCGACGTGCTGCACGTCGTGGATCGCCGACGTGCGCGACGTCAGCTGGTACAGCACCGGGTTGATGAACCCGTGGTGGAAGTGGTCGAGGCTGTCCGACACCGCCATCACGCCCGCGAACACCGGCGACGCCAGGCTCGTGCCGCCGATCCGGTACTGGTCGTAGTAGACGCCGTCCGGGAAGGTCTGCGTCTGGCCCACCAGGAACCCGGTGTTCGGGTCGGCGACCGCGGAGATGTCCGGGACCACGCGGCCCTTCGCGCCGCCGGTCTGGTTCTTCGTGGACAGCGCGTCCGGCACGATCCCCTTCTGGTAGAAGGGTTGGCCGAACAGCCGGCTCGTGCCGCCGCCCGCGCCGCCGTTGAACGCGCCGGGGAAGGCCGGGGCGTAGGCGCCGTCGGTCAGCGTCGACTTGCCGGTCTCCCAACCGGTTTCGAAGATCCGCTTGCCGTCCTGGCCGACCGCCAGCGACGTCCCGCCGACCGCGGTCACCCACGGAGCCGAAGCGGAGAAGTCCGGCGACGGCGTGCCCAGCCGCGCGACCTCGTCCCCGTTGTCGCCGGAGGAGAAGTACACGCCGATGCCCTCGAGCACCGCCTGCAGCGAGATCTGGTTGAACACCTTGACCTCGGCGGCCGGGATGTCCTCGCCGGTGTCGCCGTAGGAGTTGGAAATGATGTCGGCCTTGTGCCCCGCGACGACGTAGTTCAGCGCGGTGTCCAGCGACAGGTCTTCACAGTCCTGCCCGCCGACGTAGAGGATGTCGGCGCCCGGCGCGAGCCCGTGCGCGGCCTCGACGTCCAGGGTTTCCTCGCCGTACCAGCCGGAAGCGTCGCACTGGTCCGGTCCTTCGAGCACCGGGTTGGGCGGGAAAATGTGCTGCTTGAACTGCTGCTTGGTCAGCGGGTGCGCCGGGTCGTTGCGCTTGGCGTACTCCGCCGCGTCGGCGTAGATCGTCGGCGAGGCGAACGCGTCCACGATGGCGATCGTGGTGCCGCGACCGTCCGCACCGAGCTTCGCGGCCTGGTCCAAGCCGTACGCCGAACGCAGCTGCGCGGGCGTGTAACCGCACGGCGCGTAGGGAAGCTGCTTCCCGTTGTACGCCGGGTCAGTCGTGTCGGTCTTCTCGCCGTAGTAGGCGCTGCACGGCCCCGAGTTGCGGAACCCCTTGCTGGGCGGCGCGGTCGACGGGCTGCCCTGCACGCGAGACTGCTTCGTCGCCGGCGTGTCCGCACCGTCGGTGTGGTCCGGCTTGAACAGATTCGTCGCCTGGTCGACACCGACTACGCCGAGCACGTCCTTGGCCAGCGACGCCGGAACGGACAGGTCCTTGTCCGCCGCCCGCAACGTCTGCCCCTTGACCTGGTACTTGCCCAGGTTCACCGCGAACGCGCGCTGCACCTGGTCAGCGGTACCGGTCGCCTCGACGTACGCCCGGTTGGACGGCACCTCG
This sequence comes from Amycolatopsis sp. NPDC059235, assembly GCF_042754125.1. Taxonomy (NCBI): domain Bacteria; kingdom Bacillati; phylum Actinomycetota; class Actinomycetes; order Pseudonocardiales; family Pseudonocardiaceae; genus Amycolatopsis; species Amycolatopsis sp. NPDC059235. The sequence goes on along the minus strand of NZ_JBHZAG010000079.1, from coordinate 916 downwards.
CCGGTGGCGAATCCGCTTGCGGACAGCCAATTCTTCACCGCGGACACAGTCTGGTCGGAAGCCGCGAACTGGTCGCGCACCTGGTCCGGCGAAAGATAATGCCGGTACCCGCGACTGTTCGGATCGGACACCGACTGCGCGGCAGCCTCGGCCGCCCCCTGGTCCTTGAGATTCAGGTAAACCCGAAAGTCCATTGTGGACGACCCAGCCGTGTCGGCCACCTTGGACTGCGGATTGGCCCAAGCCGGATGCGATTGCGGAATGTCCGCCCGCCCCTGAGCCGACGCCACGGCAGGCGAAGCGGCCAGGCCGCCCACCACCGCCAGCGAAAGAAACATGGTGACGCTTCTACGCACAGCAACTCCCTCGTGTTGCGCGGCCTCGACCCCGCCTGCCGCCGGAACGAGACTAGGACTGCCCCCGCCCGCCGGGGAAGCGTCAAGCTCCCCGGTGCGGAACCGTTATCTGCTCCCCTCATCGCGACACAAGGGACAAGTGCGACCAAAGTCCGTTTCATCCGCACTGTCCACAGCGGAATGTGCCGAAATCAGAAAAACGCCCGTTTCACCACCCTCCCCTCACAGCACCAGACAGCCCCAACCGCCACCTACGAAGGTCGCACAATCCTGATCAACAACACCAAAAACTCACCCATCTGCCCACCCGCCCCCAAGTACGTGAGGGGAACCCTGACGAACTCTGAGTCCCTCAGGGTTCCCCTCACGAACCTCAGAGCCGCGCAACCCCCTTCGCGAACCGACATTCCCTCAAGGAGCCCCTCACAGCCCACCCAACAGACACCGATGCACCCAACGATCGAGGCACCCAGCCCCTCCCCCGCACCCCGATACGAAGCCTCCCTGCGGTTGGGGGGGGGGGGGGGAGGCGGGGGTAGGCCCGGGGGGGGCGCCCCCCC
>NZ_JBHZAG010000078.1:0-46699 GCF_042754125.1 Amycolatopsis sp. NPDC059235 | reverse complement strand
TTTGGGTGTTTTCTTCTTACCGGGGGGCCGGGGGGTGGGGGTACCCCTGAGGGAGTCAGAGTCCCTCAGGGTTCCCCTCACGGCCCTACCGGGAGACCGATGCGGCGGAGTCGGTGTAGCGGGCGCGGAGTTCGCGTTTCAGCAGCTTTCCCGTGGCATTGCGAGGAAGCTCGGCGACCACCTCGACCCGGCGCGGGCACTTGAAAGCGGCGATCCGTTCCCGGCAATAGGCGATCACCGCGTCCCCGTCGAGCGAGTCGTCGGCGGGGACGACCACCGCGACCACCGTTTCTCCCCACTGCGGATCCGGCGCGCCGATCACCGCGACGTCGGCGATGCCCGGATGCCGGTGCAGCACCTGCTCGACCTCGATCGGATAGACATTCTCGCCACCGGAAATGATCATGTCCTTCTTGCGGTCCACCAAAGTCACGAAGCCGTCCGCGTCGCAGCGGGCGAGGTCGCCGGAGTGGAACCAGCCGCCGCGCATGGTTTCGGCGCTCGCTTCGGGCAGGCCCCAGTAGCCGGCGAAGACGTTCGGGCCGCGCAGCACCAGTTCGCCGACCGTTCCGGTGGGGACGTCGTCGTCGCGTTCGTCCACGATCCGCGCCTCGACGTGCAGGAAGGGCCGTCCGACGGACCCGGCGTGCGAGCGCACGAACGCCGATTCCAGCACCAGGGCGGCGGGGGAGAGTTCGGTCATCCCGAAACCCTCCACAAAGGTCAGTCCCTTGCCCTCGTAGAACTCGATCACCGGCAACGGGCACGGCGCGCCGCCGCACAGCAGGTAGCGCAGGCGCGTCAGGTCGTAGGAATCGAAGTCCGGGACCTGCGTCATCGCCGCCCACATCGCGGGCACCATGAAATGGACGGTGACCTTCTCCCGCTGGATCAGCGCGAGTGTCTCTTGTGGATCGAACTTCCCCGCGACCACCACGGTGCCGCCCGCGTACAGCAACGGCAGGGTGAACAGCGCCAGCCCGCCGATGTGGAAGAGCGGGGCGACGGTCAGCGTGATGTCGGAGGGGAGCAGGCCCTCCCCAGAAGTGAGCACGTTGATCGCGTTCGCCTCCAGGTTGCCGTGGGTGAGCATGGCGCCCTTGGGTCGCCCGGTGGTGCCGGAGGTGTACATCAGCACCGCGACCTCGTCCGGCCCGGTCGGTTCCAGTTCGACGCGGTCCTCTTGGACGAGTTCGCTGTTGTTGACCAGCGTCCGCGCGCCGGAAGCCTCCTTCGCGAGCGCGGCAAAGGTGTCGTCGTGCACCACGACCACCGGCCGCGCGTCTTCGAGGAGGTACTCGACTTCGGCTGCCGCGAGCCGGAAATTGATCGGCAGCGTGATCGCGCCGAGCCAGGCGACCGCGAAGAGCGTTTCGAGGTAGCCGGTGGAATTCAGGCCCAGCAACGCCACCCGGTCGCCCTTGCGCACGCCCAGCCCGCGCAATGCCGCCGCCCGCCGCGCGACCCGCTGTTCGAGGTCGGCATACGTGATCCGCTCGCCGGTCTCCGCGGCCACGAGCGCGACCGACTCCGGGGTGACGGTGCCGCGCCGGGCAATCCACTGCGCCAAGCTCGATGCCATGCCGAGACTCCTTCGTCGCCGGGGACCACGACGAAGGTAACCGTACGGACGGTCAGTGGTCAAACTTTCGGCTACAGTGGGCCGATGCCACCCAAAGGCCGCGCCGGGGACATCCTGGCGACGTTCACCCGCTACGTCGCCGAACGCGGCTACGACGCCGCGAACTTCTCCGACATCGCCGGCGAGCTGGGGCTGTCGAAGGGCACCATCGTGCACCACTTCGGCACGAAGGACCGGCTGCTGGCGGCGCTGCACGAGTCGTACATGCGCCGCAGGCTCGCCGAGGCCGCGCTGATCCGCGAGCGCCTCGCGACGCCGACCCAGCAACTCGCCGGGCTGCTGTACGCGTTCGTGCTGTACCAGGTGGTGGACCGGGAGGCGACCGTCGCGTTCCAGCGCGAGATCGTCCGGCTGGCGGACAGCGAGGCGATGGCGCAGGGCCGCCGGATGCGCGCGGAATACCTCGACCTGGTGCGGGCGGTGTTGTCCGACGGAGTGGCGTCGGGGGAATTCCGCTCGTGCGACGTCGAGGTGCAGAGCCTGCTGATCTTCGGCTCGGCACAATGGGCGTGGACGTGGTTCGACCCGGACGGCCCGGTATCCGCGGAGGAGGTGGGCGCGCAACTGGTCGATTTGGTCCTGGGCGGACTGTTGGTGCGGCGGACCCGGCTCAGCGGACTGACCGAAGTGGACGGAAAGGTGGTCCACGCCGTCCGTCAGTCCATTGCGGACGTCACCGGATCCTGAGCCGCCGCATCATCTTCAGCCCGGACAGCATTCCCTCCACGTACTTCTCGTACTTCTGTCCCGGCCGAGGGCTCATCACGGGCTTCTTCAACACCGCCAGGTTCTGCACGTCGGTGTACTTCAACAGCCCCTGATCACCGTGCCGGGCACCGACTCCGGACGTCTTCACCCCGCCGGAAGGCGTCCCCTTGGCGGCATAAGCCGTCGCCAGACTGTCGTTCACGTTGACGTTGCCCGTCTCCAATCGAGCGGCCACCGCGGAGGCCGCTCGAAGGTCCTTGCCCCACACCGAAGCGTTCAGCCCGTAGTCGGTGTCGTTCGCCAGTTCGACGGCCTCGTCCACCGTCCGGTACCGATGCAACGCCACCACCGGCCCGAAGGTTTCGGTGACCCCGCACAGCATGTCCTTCGTGACGCCTTCCAGAATGGTCGGCTCGAAGAACGCTGGGCCCAGATCCGGTCGGGGACGCCCGCCGCACAGGACGGTGGCTCCCTTGGCGACCGCATCGTCCACATGGGACTTGACCCGGTTCATGTGGTCCACGGAAACCAGCGATCCCATTTCCGGGCCGAAGTCGTAAGCCGCACGGACATCCAGCGAAGAAGCCTTGGCGACAAAGGCTTCCTTGAATTCCTCGTAACGCGACTCCGGCAGGTAGATCCGCTCGATGTGCATGCAGATCTGCCCGGTGTTGCCGAACGCGCCGAACACCGCGCCCGGCACCGCGTCGGCGAAATCGGCGTCCGGGAGCACGATCATCGGGTTCTTGCCGCCGAGTTCGAGGCAGCAGCCGATCAGGTTCCGGCCGGCCTGCTCGCCGATCACCTTGCCGGTGGCGGTGGAGCCGGTGAACATCACGTAGTTGGCCTGGTCGATGAGCGTGGGGCCGACGTCCGGCCCTTCGCCGCACACCACTTGGAACAAACCGCGAGGCAGCCCGGCTTCTTCCAGCAGTCGCACGCCGTAGAGCGGCGAAAGCGCGGTCTTGTTGTCCGGCTTCAACACCACCGCATTGCCCGCCATCAAAGCCGGAATGGCGTCGGAAATGCCGGTGGCGAACGGGAAATTCCACGGCGCGATGATGCCGACGACACCCTTGGGCACCCGGATCTCGGTCGACGACGACACCAGCGGCACCGGTCCGCCGCGCCGGGTCGGAGCGAGCAGTTTGGGCGCCCGCCGCAGGTAGTGGCTCATGATCATCGGCGGATCGCACGTTTCCTCGATCGCCATCCGCCGGTTCTTGCCGCTTTCGACCTGGATCAGGTCGGCGATCGTCCGCGCGCGGTCGATGAAGAGCGAATGCGCCCGCCGGAACACCGCGAGCCGTTGCTTGAGCGGCGTCGCGGCCCATTTCGCCTGCGCCGCCCGGGCGGTGGCGAACGCCTGCTCGATGTCCGCGGGCGTCGACTGCGGCAGCTCCACCAGGACATCGCCGGTGTAGACCTCGGTCAGCGGCCACACCGCGCCTCCCGAGCCCGGCACGCGCGCGACGAGCTGCCGGAGGAACTCGTCGGTCGCCGAGGCCGGGCGAGTGGGCCGGACCGGGGTGACGGTCATGGTCTTCCGCTCCTTCTCAGTTGCCGGAAAGAACCAGCTGCGCGCCCATTTCGCCGATCATGATGCAGGGCGCGTTGGTGTTGCCGCCGGTGATCGACGGCATGATCGAGGCGTCGCAGACCCGGAGCCCGTCCACGCCGCGCACCTTGAGGTCCGGCCCGACGACAGCCAGGTCGTCCACGCCCATCCGGCAGGTGCCGACGCCGTGGTACACCGACGTCGCGCGGTTGAGGATCGCGTCGCGCAGCTCCTGGCCGCGCACCTGCTTGCCGGGGTGGATCTCCTCGTTGATCGAGCCTTTGAACGCCTTCGACGCGAAGATCTCGCGCACCATCTCCGATCCCTCGCCGAGCACTTCGAGGTCGGCCGGGTCGGAGAGGTACTGCGGGTCGATGAGCGGCGTCGCGGACGGATCGGCCGAGGCGAGCCGGATCGTGCCGCGGCTCTTCGGGTAGATCAGCGTGGTGAGCACGGTGAGCGCCGGCCGCTTGTCGACTGGATGCCGGATCGGCGCGTCCTGGTTCGGCGACACGTACGCCCACGGCAGCAGGTGCAGCTGCAGGTCCGGCACTTCCGAGGCTTGCGACGTCTTGAGGAACGCCAGCGCCTCGAACACCGAGTTCGCCAGGAAGGTCGAACCCGGCTTCAGCAGCTCGCGCGCCATCCCGCGGGCGAAATACGGCGCGGTGCCCTTGTTCTTGCACGACGACACCTGGAACGTCAGCGCGTGGAACATGTGGTCGTGCAGGTTGTCGCCGACCGGCAGGTCCGCGAGCACGTCGATGCCGTGCTCCTTGAGGTGCTCGGCGTGCCCGATCCCGGACAGCATCAGCAGCTGCGGCGACCCGACGAACCCGGCGGCGAGGATGACCTCCTTGCCCGCGCGGATCGTGCGGTGCTTGCCGCCCGCGTCGGTCACCTCCACGCCGGTCGCGCGGCCGTTCTCGATCACCACTTTCCGCACGAACACGCGGGACTGGATCTCGAGCGTCCGGGGCGCGAGGTGGTGCAGATAGCCGCGCGAGGCGCTGTAGCGGAGGCCGTCGGCAGCGTTCTGCTGCATCCGGCTGACGCCTTCCTGGGATTCGCCGTTGTAGTCGTCGATGATGTCGCAGCCGATCGCGTCGGCCGTCGCGTCGAGGAACTGCAGCGTGCCTTCCTGCGGGATCTTGTTGCGGGTGATCTTGATCGGCCCGCCCGCGCCGCGGAAGGCGTTCTCGCCGTCCTCGAAGTCCTCCATGCGCTTGTACGCGGCGTTGACGCTGTCGGCGTCCCAGCCGGTGTTGCCCTCGGCCGCCCAGGAGTCGAAATTCGCCCGGTTGCCGCGGACGTAGACCATCCCGTTGACCGAACTGGAGCCGCCGAGCACCTTCCCGCGCGGCACCGGCATGCGCCGATCGAGAACATGTTTCTGCGGGACCGAGTAGAACCCCCAGTCGCTCATCTTCTTGAGCTGGGGCACCGCGTGCAGCGGGGCGACCAGCCCCGGCTTGCGCAACAGCAGCTGCTCGTCGCTCTTGCCCGCTTCGAGCACGATCACGCTGGCCCCGGACTCCGCGAGCCGTCCGGCGACGGCAGCTCCCGAGCTGCCCGACCCGACGACCACGTAGTCGGCTTCGTTGCTCCGGGCCACCCTGGCTGCCATGTCCGCTCCTCGTCCCGCGCACCGCCGAAACTATAACCTGTTCTAGTTCAGGCACGGTATAGCTTTCCCGCTCGCCGCGCAACGCTTGGCGCGCGAACCTGATTGACTTGCCGCATGGGGACCGAGGAAGCGAACCGCCGCATCGACGCCGCGCTCGCCGCCGGGGAGACGACGCTGGATCTGCGGGGGCTGCACCTGACCGAGGTCCCGGCTCGGGTGGCGGAGCTGGGCGGTCTCGAGAAGCTGGTGCTTGAAGGCAACTTCCTGCGGGAGTTGCCGGAATGGCTGACAGACCTGCCGCTGCGGGCGGTGAACGCCCGCCGGAACCGCCTCGTCCGGCTGCCGGAACGGCTGGGGGAGATGACCGGCCTCCGGAGCCTGGAAATCGACCGGAACCGGCTCGTCGAACTGCCGCCGGCGCTGGCCGGCCTCGAACTCGCCGAGTTGTGCGTCGCGTCGAACCTGCTGGCAGAACTGCCGGAGTGGATCGGCGGGATGACCAGCCTGGAGATCCTTGACCTCGGCACCTGCCGGTTGGCGACAGTCCCGGAGTGGGTGCGCGGCCTGCCGAGCTTGGTCCGGCTCGACCTGGACGGCAACCGGATCGAAAACCTCCCCGACTGGCTCGGCGAGATCTCCGGGCTGGCGAAGCTGTACCTGCACGACAACCTCCTGACCGAACTGCCGCCGTGGCTGCGCGGCCTGCCGCTGGCCGAACTGCACCTCGACGACAACCCGCTGGCCGGGCTGCCCGCCTGGCTGGGCGAAGCGGCCGGGCTGAGGGAACTCGGCCTGGCCCGCTTGCGCCTGACGGAGGTCCCGGAGTGGATCGCCGGGCTGAACCGCCTCGCCGAACTCGACCTGGACGGCAATCGGCTGACCGAACTGCCGGGCTGGATCGGCGGCCTGGAGAACCTGACCATGCTGGACGTCGCGCGAAACCGGCTGCGCACGCTGCCGCCGCTGCCGTCCGGACTCCGGGAACTGCGGCTCGCGTCGAATCCCGTCCCGGAGCTGCCCGCCCATCTGGCGACTCTGCGCGGCCTGACGACCCTGACGCTCAGCGACCTCGCCCTGGACTCGGTGCCCGGGTGGGTCCGCGGCTGCACTGGCTTGACGCGGCTGTACGTCGACCAGAACGAGCTGACCGAACTGCCGGAGTGGCTCGGCGAGCTGACCGCGCTGGAAGCATTGTGGACCAACGACAACCGGCTGACCGAGCTGCCGGAGTCACTGCGCTGCCTGCGCAACCTTCGACGGCTGTACCTGGGCAACAACCTGCTGCGCGGCCTTCCCTCGTGGCTAGGCGAGCTGACCGGGCTGACCACACTCGGCGTCGGCGCGTGCGGCCTGACTGGGCTGCCGCAGTGGCTGAGTGGGTTGCGCGGGCTCGAAATCCTGTGGCTGAACAACAATCCGCTGCGTGAGCTGCCGGACTGGTTCGCCCGGCTCGAGAATCTCGTCCAGCTCCGGCTCGACAAGACCCAGCTCGCCGAACTGCCGGACTGGCTGGGCGATCTGGCCCAGCTCACCACGCTGTACCTCGACTCCTTGCCGCTGCGCGAGCTGCCGCCATGGCTGCGGAGAACCGAGCTGACTGACCTGAGCGTCACCAATTGCGGCCTGGAAGCGCTGCCCGAGTGGCTCGGGGATCTGACGTCGCTGCAAGTCCTCCAGGCATCCGCGAACTACCTGGCGGACCTGCCCGGTTCGCTCGGCCGCCTGACCGAGCTGACCGAACTGCGGACGGACAACAACCGGCTCGCTGAGCTGCCTGGCCCGCTCGGCAACCTGCGCGTTCTCTCCGCGCGAGGAAACCTGATCGCGCGGGTGCCGGATTGGGTGCGCCGGTGCTCTGACCTTCGCGAGCTGTCGCTGGGGGACAACCGGCTCAGCGGAGTGCCGGAATGGCTGGGCGATTTCCCCGCGCTGACGAGGCTGGACCTGGCTCGCTGCGACCTCGGCGCGGTGCCCGGCTGCGTGCGCGGCTTGCGTCAGCTCGACGGGCTGGACCTGAGCGACAACCGGATCGCGGAGCTTCCCGGCTGGTTCCCGGAACTCGCGAACCTGACCGACGTGCGGCTGGACCGCAACAAGCTGGCCGTCCTTCCCGCGGAGCTTGCCGAGCTGAAGCGCCTGGGATCGCTTTCCGTGCGGAACAACCAGCTCGCCGAACTGCCGCGATGGCTCGGCTCGTGCCGCTCGCTGACCGAGCTGTACATCAGCACGAATCCGCTGGGCCGTCTGCCGGACGTGGTGGGCGATCTGAGCGGCCTCGCGATGCTCGAGTTCGACGACATCGGGGCGACCGAGCTGCCCGCGTGGCTGGCGGGCCTCACCGGGTTGTTCTATCTCTCGGCGGACGGGAACCCGCTGGAGCGGACAGACTTCGACTTCGGCGGGCTGACCGGGCTGCGCACGCTGTACCTGGCTCGATGTTCGCTGCTTGAGCTGCCGGAGACACTGGCGCGACTCACCGGATTGAAAACTCTCGTTCTCAGCAACAACGTGCTTTTCACGATGCCCGAATGGCTGACCTGCTTGACGGGTCTCACCAGTTTATCCTGGGACGGCAACGAACTCGCGGGCTTTCCGGAGAACATCGGCGATCTCGTCAAACTGAGGTCATTGCGAGCGGGGCGGAACGATCTCCTTAGTGTGCCGGGAAGCCTGGTCGACCTCGCCGCCCTCGAAACGCTCGATCTGTCGGTCAATAACCTGCTGAACCTCCCTGAACCTCTCGACAAGCTCGTGAAGCTCGAAACGTTGTCTTTGGCGGAGAACTCGCTGAGCGAACTCCCGGAGTCCCTGGGGCACGTCGCTGGTCTCCGCAGCCTGGACGTCCGGGGCAATCAACTCACTGCCCTCCCGGAAAGCTTCCCCCGCCTGGAACGCCTCGCCACCCTCCTCCTCTCCGACAACCGCCTCCGCAGCCTCCCCGCCGCCCTCATCGAACTCCCCAACCTCACCACCCTCAGCGTCTCCGGAAACCCCTTCATCAGCCCACCCCCGGAAATCACCGCCAGCGGCTCGGAATCCGTCCTCGAATTCCTCCGCGAACGCGAACGCGGCAGCACCGCGCAATGGGTCTCCAAACTCCTCGTAGTAGGCGAAGGCGGCGTAGGCAAAACCTCCCTAGTCCGAGCCCTAGCCGAAGACGACCACGACCCCGACGAACCTTCTACGCACGGCCTCCTCGTCCGGGACCTCGAACTCGCCCATCCAGGACGCGACGTCCGGATGCGGCTCAGCACTTGGGATTTCGGCGGCCAGCAGATCTACCACGCTACCCACCAGTTCTTCCTCGCCAACCGTTCCCTCTTCGTCCTGCTGTGGAATTCGCGGCTCGGCTGGGAACAGGGGAAACTCCATTACTGGCTCGACATCATCACCGCCCGCGCGCCGGAATCGCCGATCGTTCTCGTGGCCACGCACATTCACGGCCGTCCGGTGGATCTGCCGCTGGCCGAACTGCGGGCGAAATACCCGAGAATCGTCGCGAGCGTGCACGTGGACAACGCGACCAGGGACGGCGTCGGCGAACTCCGCGACCTTCTCGCGCAGCATGCCGCGGAACTGCCGCTCATGGGTTCGGAATGGCCGACGTCCTGGCTGGCCGCCGCGGACGCCGTGCGGCAGACCCAGGAGAACCACATCACGGTCGGCCGGATGTGGCGGATCATGGCCGAAGCCGGGGTCACCGGCGCGGAGCCGAGCCGGTTCATCGCGCGAGCGCTGCACGAACTCGGCGACATCCTCTACTACCCGGACGACCCCGAACTGCAGGAAACGGTCGTGCTGCGGCCCTCGTGGGTCAACGACTACATCAGCCGCGTCCTCGACAGCGACGAGGTGGCCGAGCGGCACGGGCTGCTCACCAGGGAACACCTGACCGGGCTGTGGCACGACCTCGACAAAGGGATTCGCGACCATTTCCTCGGCATGATGGACAAATACGACCTGTCCTACCGCGTCGAGTCGAACGGCGGGGGAGACCTCAGCCTGGTCGTCGAGCGGCTGCAGTGGAATCCGCCGGAATACGAACAGCAATGGGCGGCCGCGCGGGAGAATGCGCGGCAGATCAAGGTCATCTACCAGCTCAACACCATGCCGCCGGGCATTCCGACCTGGTTCATCGCGCGGTCGCACCGGTTCAGCCGCGACGTGCACTGGCGCACCGGCGCGCTGCTCGGCCATCGCGACGGCCGCCACCTCGCGCTCGTCAGCGCGGACCGGCAGCACAGCACCGTCGAGCTGACCGTGCGCGGGCCGTCGCCGGTCGGGTTCTTCATGGTGCTCGACGAGGGCCTCAACCTGACCCTGGAACGGTTTCCCGGCCTGGACATCACGCGCCGCGTGCCGTGCCGGTGCGAGCCGGACTGCCCGGAGCTGTTCGACTACGAGAACCTCCGCGCCCGGCTGGAGCGCACGCCGCCGAAGCACGAGATCGAATGCCATCGCTCCGGCGAGCAGGTCTCGGTGCCGGAGCTGCTGTTCGGCCTCGCGCCGGCGGAGCGTGATTCGACGCGCGCGTCCATGGAGCAGCTGACCCGGACCGTCGAGCAGTTCGGCGAGCGGCTGGAGGAACAGAGCGACTACCACCAGCGGATGTTCCTTCGCCTGCAACGGCTCGCACAGCTTCAGCAGGAAGCCCGCTGCCCCAGCGTGTTCGCGGTCGTCCCGGCCGGGCGGCGGCGGATCACCGGCTCGCCGTACGAGATCCATCTCTACTGCGAGGAACCCGGCGCCTGGCATCGGCTGGACGGCGGCAAGGGCGTCTACCCGGTTTCGCAGCCGCACGAGTGGTTCGTGAAGCTCGGGCCGTACCTGGAACACCTCATCCGGGTCCTGAAACACGCCGCGCCGCTGGCCGGGCCGGTGCTCGGGGTGACCGCCGGCGTGCTGAACGAGCAGCTGAAGTCGGACACCGACCTGATGAAGGAGCTGGCCGCGCAGCTGCCGAAGGACCTGCACCGCGAGCGCGTGCTGCCCGGCTCGGACCGGCCCGACGACGACCTCCCGGAGCCGCACGCGAAGACCGACGCGGACTTCCGCGCGCTGAAGGCCATGCTCGGCAAACTCGACCCGGACGAGGAATGGGGCGGCCTGTCGCGCTACGACACGCCGGAGGGACTCACGCTCTATCTGTGCCCGGAGCACCTGGCCTTCTATCGCAACCCCGCGTGAGCGGCCTTGCTCCGTTCGGTGCGACCCCGCGCACACCGGCTGCGCAAACCAGGCGATAAGCGACACGTCGGACCCTCGGGCGATTGACGACCGGCCGGACGCCGCCGTACGGTGCTGCTCGCGCGACGGCTTCCCGAAGCCGGTGAGATTCCGGCACGGTCGCGCCACTGTGTGCCCATCCCGGGCGAGTCAGGTCGAGGAGCCGTCGTCAGGTCCACCCGCAAGGGACGCGTCATCCCGAAGGAGAGCCATGGCCACCATTCCGGCCGACCGGTCCACGCCGGTCGTCTTGCCCGTGTCGAAAGCCGCTTTGCTGCTCGGCGCGACCATCGTCGGCGCGCTGCTGCTGTACTACTTCATCGGCGTCGACCAGGGCGCGGTCTCGATCTTCGGCAGCGACACGCACGTGCACGAGTTCGTCCACGACGCGCGGCACTTCCTCGGCTTCCCCTGCCACTGACGCGCCCGGAACGGACAACCGAACAATGCAGAACAAGCTGATTCTGCGCGGCCTCCTCGCCGGAGCGCTGGGCGGATTGCTGGCGTTCGTCTTCGCGCGGATCTTCGCCGAACCGCTGACCCAGGCGGCCATCGACTACGAATCCGGCCGCGACGAGGCGCAGATGGCGCTCGACAAAGCCGCCGGGATGGCGAGCGAACACGAGGGCCACGAGATTTTCAGCCGTGCGGTGCAGGGCAACCTCGGCATCGGGCTCGGCATGGTGCTCTTCGGAGTCGCCATGGGCCTGCTGTTCGCGGTGACCTACACCGTGCTGCTGGGCCGCGTCGGCCGGATCCGCGCGCGGGTGCTGGCGGTGCTCGTGGCCGGGGCCGGATTCCTGTCGCTGTACCTCGTGCCGTTCCTGAAATATCCGGCCAACCCGCCGGCGATCGGGCACGAGGCCACCATCGGCGCGCGCACCGGGCTGTACCTGACGATGGTCGTCGCGTCGGTGGTCTTCCTGGTCGCGGCCGTCGTCGCGGGCAAACGGCTCGCGCCGCGGCTGGGCAACTGGAACGCGACGCTCGTCGCGGGCGCCGGGTTCGTCGTGCTGTCCGCGCTCCTGATGGCGCTGCTGCCGTCGCTCGGGTCGCTGGCCAGCAACGTCGCCGAATACGGCCCGCAGACCAGCGAAACCCCGCTGCCGCTCAAAGCGCCTGACGGCCAGATCGTGTATCCCGGATTCCCCGCCGACACGCTCGTCGGGTTCCGGCTGTACTCGGTGCTGGCGCAGGTCATCCTGTGGGCGACCATCGCGCTCGTGTTCGGGCCGCTCGCCGAACGCGTGCTGGACCGCGGGCGCGCGGTTACCGTCGAGGCGTGAACCCGCTGACCGGACTGGGCCCGTTCTTCGCCGTCGACACGCATGCGGCCGAGGAACCGGCCTCGCCGTGGCGTCCGCTCGCTGAAGTCCTCGATGACGGCCCGGTGCTGCGGAGGCGAATCGCGCAGAACCGGGCCGTGCTCGGCGGCGATTTCGTGGAATTGCGGGTCGCGGCGTCGATCGCGCATCTCGGGCTGGCGGCGCGGCTCATCTCGCCCGCGCTGGGGCTGGCTGTCGGGGCGGGAGCGGTTCCGGATTACTCGACGGCTTGGTGGCAGCCGAAGCTCGGCGGTGCGTTTCCGTTGTCTTTGACGAAAGATCCGCCGGTTGAGTCCGATGTGGTCGCTGCCTTCGCGGAACGGGTGCTGCGCGGTCCGTTGGCGCGGCTGGACAAGGCGATGGCGGCGTTCTCGCTGGCGGAGAATGTCCGGCGGGGGAATGTGGCGTCGGCGCTGAACGGCGCGGTGACGGTGCTGCGGTCCGAGCGTCCAGAGTGGACGGACCGGGTCGCCGGAATCGTTGCCGCGCTGGAGGAATTGCCGGAGCTCGTCGGTACTGCGACGCGGGAGAACGGTCGGTTCCGGCGTCGCAGCTGCTGCCTGTTTTATCGGGCGACGCCGGATCGCGACGGTCCGAAGTGCGGGGACTGCGTGCTGGTCTGATCGGTCAGGGCGCTCGGTTGGCTTGGTAGGCGATCATGATTCCGGCGAAACGGTCGGCTTCGTAACAAGGGTCGGCGTACGCGTCCAGCTTGGGATCGGTCGCTGTGACGGTGACGTTGAGAAGCGTGTCGGCGGCGACGCCGGTTTCGACAGTGCAGTGGCCGTCGCGGCTGTCCCGGTGAACGCCGGGGTAGCTGTGGACGAGGACCGGGGCGAAGCCCGGAACCGCGGACCGGCGGTGGTACAGCGCTTCCAGCCCGCCTGAGGTGGTGTCGACGGAGGCGACGTACGTCAGGGCTTTCGTGTCGTGGGGGATCCACGTGCAGGCGGTTTCCCCGGCGGCTGGAGCGGCCGTTCCCTGGTTGCTGACGAAGAACATGGCCAATTGGTGCGAGGTCATCAGATCGCAGGGTTTGGTCGTGAATTGCGTGAGATCCAGCGGGGCGTCGGGCAGCGGCGGCGACAGCCGCGGCGGAGGCGACGGTGCGGACGAGCAACCTGCGACGCCGAGGACGAGCGCGAGCAGCAGGGCAGCCCGGCGACTGTCGTCCGGAGGCACAATTTTGTTCGGCGCCACGGAATTGAGCATAGCGGTATTTCGGCGCTCTCGGTTTTCGGCTGAATGGCAGCGAAAGACCGTTTTGTGCGGCTGAATGCCGAAATCTCTCACTGCGGTTTTCTCAGTAGTGGGCCTTGGGGAGGTCTGTGCCTCGCGCCGCATACCATCGCGCAGCCCTGCGGGGAGGGCCCGGCTGGCCAGGCGGTGCTCCGCATCCCTGGCAAGCCACCGCTACAACGAACCTGCCACACACCGCACCGCTGAGAAGCCCTCACTGCGGTTTCGCGGCCCGGCGAGCAGCCAGGGCAAGCCGGGGAGCCCGGTTTTGTCGGTGCTCGGACCTACGATGCGGAGCATGACGCGATATGTCGACGAAGACCTGCACGACGCGGAGTTCCGCGAGTGCGATTTGACCGGGGCGCGCCTGATCGGCGTCGTCCTGCAGGACGCCGTGATCGACGGGCTCGTCTCCAACCTCGTGGTGAACGGGGTCGAGGTCAGCGAGTACGTCGAGGCGGAGCTGGACCGGCGGCATCCGGTGCGAGTGCTGCTCCGCTCCGAGGACCCTGCTGATCTGCGCGAGGCAGCGCGGCAGCTCCGGGCTGCCTGGGACGCCACGGTCGAGCGCCTCCAGCGTGCGCCCGGCATTGAGCGCCGCAGCGTGAACGACGAGTGGTCGGCGGTGCAGACGATGCGCCACCTGGTCTTCGTTCACGATTCGTGGTTCCGCCGTTGCTGTCTTGGCTCGGCGGAGCAGTTCACGCCGATGGGCATCGGGCCGGAGGTCGAGCCGTACCGGGAAGCGCACGGGCTGGACCGCTCGCTCGATCCGTCCCTCGACGAGATCGTGCGCGTGCGCGACGCGCAGTCCGCCGAGCTTGAGGCCTGGCTTGACGAGGTCACCGCCGCGCAGCTCGCGGCGCCGGCACCGGTGCCCGAGGACGATGTCTGGCCGCCGTACGCGCGGGGCCGCTCGGTGCGGCAGTGCCTGCGCACGGTGCTCAACGAAACCTTCGAGCACCACGGGTTCTGCGTCCGCGACCTCGACCTGATCGAAGCTCAGGAGTAGAGCCGGATCTCAATTGTGCCGGAACCGCCTCAGCGGACCTGCGATCGAGATCCGCGCGGGGAACACTGGTGAAGGAGAGCGTTCGGGAGGTTGCCATGCGGAGGAACTACTGGACCTACAGTGCCGGGCTGCTCGTCGCGTGGGCGCTGGTCTTCCTGCTCGTCGGCCTGCTCCGCGGCGGGCACGAGGTGCAGGTCGTGCTGCCGGTGTTCGGCGGCTTCTGCATCGGCTGGGTGAGCACCACCATCGCGCGGTACGTGTACCCGCCGCCGAAGCAGTGGCTGAGCTGAACGCGTCCCGGTCGCCGAGACGATCGCCGCCGCGGCGGTGCCGTTGTTCGTAGGCTCGGCGCGGTGTTCTCCGAACGAGCGTTCTTCTCCTTCGTCGCATTGGCCGACCCCGCGCGGAAACGCGAGTACAACGAGTGGCATCAGCTCGACCACCTGCCGGAGAACCTGCGCCTCCCCGGCGTCGCGCACGGCGATCGCTGGGCCTGGACCGGCGACGGCGCCGCGAGCCCGGAGCTGGCGGGTGTCGACTACGTCGCGATGTACTGGTTCCGCCCGCCGTACGAGCACAGCGTGGCCGAGTGGCGCAAGCTCGGCGAAGACTCGTTCCAATGGGGCCGCGGGCCGCTGATCCCGGGCGTGCGGCGGCCGTTGCTGGGGTTCTTCACGCCGGTGCTCGGCTACGTCGCGCCGCGCGTCCGGCTGTCCGCGGACGCGCTGCCGTTCCGGCCGAACCGCGGCCTGCACGTCACGGTCACCGAACTGGCCGAACCGCACAGCGACGAAGCGCACGCGCAATTCGCCTGGCAGGACCGGACACGCATCCCTGACCTGCTGACCTGCCCGGGCGTCGCCGGCGCCTGGACGTTCTCCTTCCTCGGCAGGCAGCAGCATTCGACATTGAAGATCGGTTCCGGCGGAGAACGCGAGCCGGGTTCGGTGCGGGTCCGGCTGCTGTACCTGGACGAGGACCCGGTGGAAGTGAGCCGCGAAATGGCCGAGCGAGAGCGCCGCTGGGAGCCCGCACCGCATCCCGAGGCCGAGCGGATGCTGCTTTCCGGACCGGTTCGCACGATCGTCCCGTGGCAGGACTGGTGATCCGCGTCGAGGAGTGGGCCGCGCTGCACGATCTCGTGCACCGCTACGCCGCCCGCGTCGACGAGCGCGATTTCACCGGAGTCGCCCGGTTGTTCGGCGAACCCGGCGACCCTGGCGAACCCGGTGTGCTCGTGCTGCCGGATCCGCCGCGCGAGTTCGGCCCGGTCCGGGAGCATCGCGGCCCCGAAGCCGTCGCAGCGGCCCTGTCAGTGCTGGACGAGGTGCCGCTGACCGCGCACGGCATCACCGGCACCGTCTTCGACCCCGGCGACGACCCCGCGACCGCCCGCGGACGGATCGCCTGCGTCGCCCACCATGTCACCCGGCGCGACGGAAGATTCGCCGACGCGGTGTGGCATCTGCGCTACCTCGACCGCTACGCGAAGACCGGCGGCGAATGGCGGTTCGCGCGCCGCGAGGTGCACCTCGATCTGATCGGAACGAGGGAGGTCCGCGCGTCCCGCCTCGGCCGGTGACCTGCGCCGCGTCACCCGAACGGGCGGACCCGTCCGGGGCGGCGGCGCGACGGGTTTGCCCGGAAATTGCGTAAAGTCGAGTCCATGCCAGGGGACGACGGCCTGCTCACGCAGGACAGCACGCGCGGGCTCACCGCGGCCGAGGTGGCCGAGCGGGTCGCCGCGGGACGGACCAACGACGTGCCCTCGCGCACGAGCCGCAGCGCGTGGGAGATCGTCCGGTCGAACGTCTTCACCCGGATCAACGCGATCTTCGCGGTGCTCGCGGTCATCATCTTCTCCACCGGTTTCCTGCTCGACGGGCTGTTCGCCGGGGTGATCGTGGCGAACAGCGTCGTCGGCATCGTGCAGGAGCTGCGGGCCAAGCGGACGCTGGACCGGCTCGCGATCGTCGGGCAGGTGCGCCCGCGCGTGCGCCGCGACGGGACGAGCAGCGAGCTGGCCCCGGAAGAAGTCGTCGCGGACGACGTGATCGAGATCGGCGCGGGCGACCAGGTCGTGGTCGACGGCGAGGTGCTGTCCGCGGACGCGCTCGAGGTCGACGAATCGCTGCTCACCGGCGAATCGGACCCGGTGGTGAAACGCGCGGGCGACCCGATCATGTCCGGCAGTTTCGTGGTGGCCGGGAATGGCGCGTACCGGGCGACGAAGGTCGGCTCGGAGGCGTACGCGGCCAAGCTGGCCGAGGAGGCCGGCCGGTTCACGCTGGTCGATTCGGAGCTGCGGAACGGGATCAACAAGATCCTGAAGGTCATCACGTACCTGCTGATCCCGGCCGGCGCGCTGTCGATCTACAACGCGCTCTCCGGTTCGCAGGAGCTGCCCGCCGCACTGCGCGGGATGGTCGCGGCGCTCGTCCCGATGGTCCCGGAGGGGCTGATCCTGCTGACGTCGGTGGCGTTCGCGGTGGGCGTGATCCGGCTGGGCCGCAGGCAATGCCTGGTCAACGAGCTGCCCGCGATCGAGGGGCTGGCCCGCGTGGACGTCGTGTGCGCGGACAAGACCGGCACGCTCACCGAGAACACGATGCGGCTGTCCGAGCTGCGGCGGCTGCACGAGGCGGGCGAGGCTCCGGAGACGGTGCTGGCCGCGCTCGCCGCCGCCGACCCGCGGCCGAACGCCAGCCTGGTCGCGATCGCCGAGGGCTGCCCGGCCGCGCCGGACTGGACGCCGACCGCCGTGGTGCCGTTCTCGTCGGCGCGGAAATGGAGCGGCGCGGCGTTCGGCGAGCACGGCGACTGGGTGCTCGGCGCGCCGGACGTGCTGCTGCCCGCCGAATCGGAGGAGCGCGCGGAAGCCGAACGGATCGGCGCGCAGGGCCTGCGGGTGCTGCTGCTCGGCCGGGCCGCGAACGCCGTCGACGCGCCGGACGGGCCAGGCGAGGTCACGCCGGTCGCGCTGGCCGTGCTGGAGCAGAAAATCCGCGGCGACGCCCGCGAGACGCTGGACTACTTCGCCGCCCAAGGCGTTGCGGTGAAACTGATTTCGGGCGACAACGCGGTGTCGGTCGGCGGCGTGGCCCGTGCGCTGGCGCTGCCCGGCGGCGAGGCCCCGGTGGACGCGCGGACGCTGTCCGAGGATCCCGGCAAACTGGCTGAGGAGCTGGAAGGCACCGCGGTGTTCGGCCGGGCGACGCCCGCGCAGAAGCGGTCGATGGTGGCGGCGCTGCAGGCTCGCGGACACACGGTCGCGATGACCGGCGACGGCGTCAACGACGTCCTCGCGCTGAAGGACGCCGACGTCGGCGTCGCGATGGGCGCGGGCAGCCCGGCGACCCGTTCGGTCGCGCAGATCGTGTTGCTGGACAACGCTTTCGCGACCCTGCCGCACGTCGTCGGCGAAGGCCGCCGGGTGATCGGCAACATCGAACGCGTCGCGAACCTGTTCCTCACCAAGACGGTGTACTCGGTGCTGCTGGCGCTGATCGTCGGCGTGCCCGGGCTGATCGGCCTCGACTCGATGCCGTACCCGTTCCTGCCCCGGCACGTGACGATCGTCGGCTGGTTCACCATCGGCCTGCCCGCGTTCGTGCTGTCGCTGGCTCCCAACAACGACCGCGCGCGCGGCGGATTCGTCGGCCGCGTGCTGCGGATGGCCATCCCGGCCGGGGTGGTGATCGGGGCCGCGTCGTTCGTCTCGTACCTCCTGGTCCATCCCGGCAATGCGACCACCGATGCCGCGCAGGTCCAGGCGAGCACCACGGCGCTGATGACGTTGATGGCACTCGCATTGTGGGTGCTGGCGGTCGTCGCGCGGCCCTACACCTGGTGGAAAGCCGCGCTGGTGGCGACGATGGCGGTGGTCTCGGCGCTGATGTTCCTGCTGCCGTGGACGCGCGAGACTTTCGAACTCGACCCGAGCAACACGACGTACACGCTGACCGCGGTGTGCTGCGCCGCGGCGGGAGTGGTGCTGATCGAGATCGGGCGATGGATCGGGAACCGGATCGGGCATGACGGTCCGTGAGGGGAACCCTGAGGGACTCAGAGTCCCTCAGGGTTCCCCTCACGGACCACTGGCGGCGCTATCGCCGGGCGCGGGCGTCCTGGGCGGCCAGCTCGGCGTCGGTCAGGACGATCGCGTCCGGCCCCGGGAAGACGGTCGACTCGTGGTCCGCGCCGAGCCAGCGGACGGTGAACGGCGGGCCGCCGTCCGGCGACCCCACGGCCACGATGCGGCCCCGGTGCTCCGGCACGTCCACGTGGATTCCCTTCACGACCAGCCAATCTCCGCGCTGTGCGTGCATGGTTCCTCCTCTGACGGATGACGACGCCCGGAGCGATACCTCGCCGCGCACGGCGCGAAACCTCGAAGTAGTCCGATCAGGGGTAAGCAAGTGACTTTTCGTGTTCCGCTCGGCGTGACCACGGCGTTCGCGCGGCGGCATCGGGCGCCTCCGCTGGCGGCGGTCTCGCACGACGTCGTCCGCGAGCATTTGAGCGAACCGGCGGCGTGGCTAATCGCGCACCACGTCCCCGCGAAACGCTTTCCGGCCGCGACGGATGATGCTCACGCCCGCCGCTGAACGTCCTGAGTCTGCATCAGCTTCGTCAGCAACCCCACCAACTGACCCCGCTCCTCAGCCGTCAACGTCGCCGCCCAATGCTGTTCCCCCGCGTTGTACGCCGCGAAGCACCGGGCGAACGTCTCCTGCCCCTCCGGCGTCAGCTGCAGCAGCACCGTCCGCCGGTCCTCCTGCGACGGTTCCTTCCCGACCAACCCGTTCGCGGCCAGGTTCTCCACCGCCGCCGACACCGCCGCCCGGCTCATCCCCGACAGCGCCGCCACTCTGCGCAGCTCCAGCGGGCCAGAAGCCGACAGCACCAGCAGCAGCCGCAAACCGGTGCTGCTCAGCTGAGCTGATTCGTTCAGTTTGATCTCGCCGAGCCGGGCATGCAGGTCGTAGGACAGCAGGTCGGTGGCCCGGTGCAGGGTCATCACCAGCCGCATCGCGTCCGGGTCGACCTCGGGCAGGGTTTCGCTCACCGAGCGGACCGCGTGGTCGACAAAGGTCCAGTAATCCGGCTCGGCGGCTTCGGGCTCCCTCACGCCTCTCGATCATGCCAGGTTCCCCGAGATTGTCAAAGGTTGAACGTCAAAGCCTTGACAATGTTCCGGGCCGGCTTCTAGCGTTCCCGGCGTCCGAGAGAGCAATGGAGGTCTCGATGCGACACCGAACCCGAGGGTGCGTTGCCGCCGCCGTGTGTGCGGCGCTCGTGGTGGTGAGCGGTTGTGCCGCTCCGCGGGAGCCCGCGCCGGAAGGCGCGCAGAAGAAAGGGGCCGGGGCGGAGGCGGCGGTCCAGGTCGACGCAGGGCTCAGTGCGCTCGTGCCGCAGCGGTACCGGGACAAGAAAACGATCACCGTCGCGACCAGCGCGAGTGTCCCGCCGCTCGCGTTTGTCAATAGCGGCAACAACAACGAGATCACCGGCGTGGTCGTCGACCTGACGAAGGCGTGGACGAAACTGCTCGGCCTGGACGTGCAGGTGGTGCGCACCGAGGGCGGCAACGTCATGCCGGGTGTCCTTTCCGGACGGTTCGACGCCGTGATGTCGGTGGGGGACTTCACATCCCGGCAGCCCACCATGGATTTCGTCGACTTCCTGCGCGGCGGCACCGCGTTGATGGTTCGTTCCGGGAATCCGCACGGCGTCAAAGGGATCGACGATCTGTGCGGCCGTTCGCTGGCCATCGGGCGCGGGTCGATCGAGGAGACCGACGCGCAGCGGGTCAGCAAGGAATGCGTCGGCAACGGCAAGCCCGCGGTGAACATCAACGCGTTCGCCGACGGGCAGGCGATGGTGCTGGCCCTGCAGAGCGACCGCGTCGAGACCGCGTGGAACGACATCGCGCCGGCGAACTACCTGATCAAGCAGAACCCCGGCCAGTTCGAGCTGACCGGCGACGGCGTGCACTGGCTCGCGCCGTACGCGGCCGGGTTCCGCAAGGACGACACGCAGTTGCGCGACGCCGCGCGGCGTGCGCTGCAGAAGCTCGTCGAGGACGGCACCTACCGCAAGATCCTCGACGAATGGGGGCAGGGCTCGATCGCCGTCGACCGGGTCGTGGTCAACGGTTCCCAGTTCTGAGCCGCCCGGTCCAACGAAGAAGGAGAAACACATGGACTACCGCCGCATCGGCCGCGAAGGGCCCACGGTTTCCGCGCTGTCGCTCGGGTCGTGGAACACCTACAGCCGGATGACGTTCGAGGCGGGCGTCGCGCTCGTCCGGCGCGCGTTCGACCTCGGCATCGATTTCCTCGACGTCGCTTACTACCGCGACAAACCGCACACCGAGGTGCTGCTCGGCCGGATCCTCGACGTCGTCGGGAAACCTCGCGAGGACTACGCGATCGCCGAAAAGGTCTGGTATTTCGACTATCCGCGGCAGCCGCTCGCCGAACAGCTCGACGAATCGCTGGTCCGGCTCGGCACCGATTACGTCGACGTCATCATCACCGAGCACCCGCGGCCCGGGATGGACGTCGCGGCGATCACCGAGGAACTCGCCGGTCTGGTCACCAGTGGCCGTGCCCGCAGCTGGGGCGCGCTGAACTGGTCGGCCGCCGACCTCCGCACCGCTTACGACCACGCCGCGGCGCAAGGAATTCCGACCCCGCAGCTGGTCCAGCTCAAATACAGTGTCGCGCGCAGGTCCGTTGTGGACAGTGCGGAGTACCAGAAGCTGTTCGCCGAAACGGGAATCTCGCTGCACGCCTCCGACACCATGGAGGGCGGAATCCTCGCCGGAAAGCTCGACCCCGAACGCAAGATCGGCATCGACACCGGCGGCATCCGCGAGCGCATCAAGGAACTCGTGCCTCGCTTGAAGGAGATCGCGGCCTCGTTCGACGCGAGCCCGTCGCAGCTCGCGCTCGCGTTCTGCCTGGCGCAGCCCGCGACGGCGTCGGTGCTGTTCGGTTCCACCCGGATCGCGCAGATCGAGGACAACGTCCGCGCGGTCGAATTGGCCGGCGCGCGCGGCGCGGAGATCGTGGCCGCGCTGGCCGGTCTCGGCGTGGCGGGGCACGAGAACGACGCGCCCTATCCGCACACCGAACGGACGCTCGGCGAGTTCGTCACCGTCTGACCCCCGCGGCGGCCGTCCCCGCGACGGCCGCCGTCCGGGCCGCTCTGAAGGAGCCCTGATGCCGACCTCCACCTCCACCCGCGCGCCCGTCGAGGCTCCGGCGAGCGTCCGGTTCGCCCGGCGACGGCAGCCGGCGCGCTGGCTCACCGCGGGCGCCGCGCTCGTGCTGGCCGCGATGTTCGCGCACTTCCTGATCACCAACCCGCGCTGGGACTGGCGTCTCGTCGGCGGGTACCTGTTCTCGGCCGACATCCTGCGCGGCCTGCTGAACACCGTGCTGCTGACCTTGATCAGCAGCGCGGCCGGGCTCGTGGCGGGCGTGGTCGTCGCGCTGATGCGGCTGTCCGACGACCCGGTCCTGCGCTGGGTCGCGACCGCCTACATCTGGTTCATCCGCGCCATCCCGGCGCTGGTGCTGCTCTTGCTGATCTTCTTCCTCGGCGCGCTGCTGCCGAAGCTGTCGCTCGGCATCCCGTTCGGCCCGGAGTTCCTCAGCGTGCCGACGAACCGGCTGATCTCGCAGTTCTCCGCCGCGGTCGTCGGGCTCGCGCTGGTGCTCGGCGCGTACAGCGCGGAGATCTTCCGCGCCGGGATCCTGTCCGTGCCCGCCGGGCAGCTGGAAGCCGCGACCGCGCTCGCGATGACGCGGCGGCAGCGATTGCGCAGAGTCGTTCTGCCGCAGGCGATCCGCGTGATCATCCCGCCGCTGAGCAACGAGCTCGTGACCATGTTCAAGAACACCTCGCTGGTGTCGGTGGTCGGCTACACCGAACTGCTCACCACCGTGCAGCTCATCTACGGCCGCACCTACCAGACCATTCCGCTGCTGCTGGTCGCCTGCCTGTGGTACCTCGTGCTGACCAGCCTCGCGATGATCGGCCAGCGCTGCCTCGAACGCCGTTTCGGCCGCGGGTTCGCCGCGGGCCGCCCGGGAAAGGAGCACTCGCGATGACGTTCCTGCGGCTGTCCGGCGTGCGCAAGAGCTTCGGCCCGCTCGAAGTGCTGCGCGGCGTGGACCTCGACGTCGGCCGGGGCGAGGTGGTGTGCCTGATCGGACCGTCCGGTTCGGGCAAGAGCACCCTGCTGCGCTGTGTCAACCATCTGGAAACGGTGGACGGCGGCGAGATCCGGCTCGAAGACGAGCTGATCGGCTACACGCGCAAAGGCGACACGTACTACCCGCTCGGCGACCGCGCGGCGGCCCGGCAGCGGCGTCGGTTCGGGATGGTGTTCCAGGGCTTCCATCTGTTCCAGCACCTCACTGTGCTGGAAAACGTCGTCGAAGCGCCCACTCGGGTACTGCGCCGGTCCAGGGGCGAGTGCACCGAGCAGGCGCACGAGCTGCTCGCGTCGGTCGGGCTGGCCGAGAAGCACGCGGCGTATCCGCGCGAGTTGTCCGGCGGACAGCAGCAGCGGGTCGCGATCGCGCGGGCGCTGGCGATGGAGCCGGACGTGATGCTGTTCGACGAGCCGACGTCGGCGCTCGACCCGGAACTGGTCGGCGAGGTCCTCGGCGTGATGCGGCGGCTCGCGGAGCGGACGATGACGATGATCGTGGTGACGCACGAGATCGGCTTCGCGCGGCAGGTTTCGGACCGGGTCGCGGTGATGGACGGCGGGACGATCGTGGAGCTGGGCACACCGTCGGAGGTGCTGGGCGCGCCGAAACACCGGACGACGCAAGTGTTCGTGCGGTCGCTGGGGGAGCGGACCTGAGGGAGGGCCGGACCGGCCCTCCCTCGCCCTAACCGTCCAAATGGGCCAGGAACTCCTCGTTGAACCGCTGCCCGATCCGCTGCACCGCGTGCGGACTGCCGGGGAACAGCACCCGCTTGGCGGACAACCCTTCCGCCAGCGCATCAGCGACATCCTCGAACCCCGGAGTCCCGCCGCCGGTCACCACCAGCTTCGGGAACGGCGTGCGGGCCAGCGCCTCCACCGGCACACCTGTCTCCCACGGCCGTTCCGTCATCAGGTTGCGGGCAGCCTCTGCCATCGGCGGCGGAAGCGGCGACGGCAACGGCAGATCGACGTTCAGCACCCGAAGAAACCCAGCCACGAACGTCGCCGGATCGCTGTCCGCGGCGGCCGACCAGTACTCGCGGAGGGCCGTGGCGAGCTGGTCGGCGGCGGGACGGCCGGAGCCGTTCGGCAGGGCGGGCGGCTCGACCACGGTGAGCGACCAGACCCTGTCCGGTGCGAGAGCGGCGGCCCGCATGGCGACCACGCCGCCCATCGAGGTGCCGAGCAAATGCGCGCCGTCGCCGAGGAGTTCGGCTACGTCGGCGGCGTCGTGGTCCGGGTCGATCCGGGCGACCGGCGGGCTGGGCTGGTATCCCCGGCGGTACGGGGCGATGATCCGGAACCGGTCCGCGAGCGCTTTCTGCTCGCCGAAAGCGGCGGCGGCCGAGCTCAGGCTGCCGTGCACCATGACGATCGGCGGGCCGGATTCTCCCCACCGTTCGGCGGCCAGGTCCGTCATCGGGCGGCCGCCTCGGCGCGGGCGAAGACGCCGCGGTCGATGTCCAGGCGGCGGGATTCGAAGCGCCAGCCGTCGGCGGTGCGGACTGCGACGTCCTGGTAGACGCCGGTCGCGATGATGAAGGGCGGCGCTTCTACCTGCAGCTTGGTGACCAGGCAGGTGACGGTCGCCCGGTCGGCGTCACCGGTGACGACGTAGTTCGTCAGGAGGTGGCGGGCACCGTCCTCTTTGCCCGCGGCGATGTGTCCCTTGATGAACTCGGTCCGTTCGGCGCGGCCGGTGAAGGTGCCATAGGTGGAAATGAACTGTCCATCCGGGACCCAGGCATCGACCCAGCCGTCGACGTCGTGGTTGTCGAGGGCGCGCATTTGGGTGTTCGAAAGCTCGACGATCGCGAGTTTGTCCTCAATGGATAGTGGCATGACGGCGGTCTCCTCAGGCGGTGCGGAGTTGTGATGCGCAGAGTCTGCGCAGCCCGCCGTCCCGGGACTATCGCCTGCGCGAACCGCCGTCATCGGTTTTGCGCAGCATCGCGGACGGCGATTCGCCGAACCGGCGCTTGAACTGGGCAGCGAAATCGCCGAGGTGCACGAAGCCGCAAGCGGTTGCGGTCGCCGTGACTGTGGTGCTGGCCGGATCCGCTGCGGCCAGCAGCGCGCGGGCTCGGTCGAGACGCTGTTCGCGGAGCCATTCGCTGAGGGTGCGGCCGGTTTCGCGGCGGAAGCCGAGTTGCAGGCTGCGCAGCGACACCCCGCAATGCCGGGCCACCGCCGCCATGGAGAACGACTCCGGCAGGTGCGCCAGCAGGTAGTCCATCGCGCGCCGGACCCGCGCTGACGACGGCGATTTCGCTTCTGCGGCAAGGGATTCGCTGAGGGTGTTCGGGTGACCGAGCAGCAACGCCTCGGCCAGCAGCGCTTCGAGGTGCCCGGTCCGTGCGCCACCGCCGGACAGATGGATCGCGGCCTCGACCAGCGCCAGCACGCCGGGGGAGACCGCGTTCGCTCGAAGATCGAACTGCACCGCGATCGTGCCGGGCACCCCGGCGAGCAGCGCGGCGGTCCGCTCGACCAGCGGCCGGTCGAGGCGCAGCACGACCTGGTCGAACTCGCCGTCGAGGTCAAGCCGGAACGCGCGGTACGGGCTCACCACCGACGCTGCTCCTGGCCGCAGCACTGCGTTCGTCGCGCCGTAGGCGAACCGCGCCCGGCCGCCGACCGGCAGCGAAAGCAGGAACTCGTCCTGCTCGGGAGCCAGTTCCGAGATGCTCACGGCTGCGCCGTACCGCAGCCGGTTCAGCGAGACCGAACCGGCGGCGAGGTGGTCGAGCCGCGCGGAAAGCCGGCGCTCGCGGACCCGCAGCGTGTGCGGGCGCAGGGCGGAACTGCACGCGCCGACGACCTCGTCCACGTCGTCGTCGGCGCGCACCATCCGTTCCCCGCGCTCCCGCACGAGCAAGGCGATCCCGGCCAAGCGGCTCATCGGTGGAGCGTACGTCGGCTACGGCCGTGGTCAAGAGCGCCGGTACCACCCGACGGCGCAACCGCTCGCACGTCCGGCTTGTTCGCTCGCGTTCTGGTCAAGATCTTGCCCGTCCGCAGTCGCTTCCGGCAGCCAGGCCGCGCAGTACTCATGCCCGTACCGCTCCAGAAACCCGACCACCTCCCGCGTGGTCACCGCCGGAAACCCAAGCCGCGGCCGGAGTTTCGCCAGCCGCCGAGCCGGGCGCAGCCCGTGCGCGGACAGCACCTGCGCGGCTGCTTCCACGGCGGCGAGGTCGCATTCGGACAACACGAGCAAACCCAGCCGGACTCCGGCGGGACGGAACTGTTCGGCGAAGAACCGGGACGCGGGATCGGCTGCCATGCCCGGTACCGTACGCGGTTAATAGACATCGCAGTAGGCTGTCATGTAGATTACCGCGCTACCCGGGCAGCGCGGCCTCGGCCGCCGCCCACCACACCACGTCAGCGAAGACGACCGGGCGCACAGGAGGTGCGGGGTGGCGGACAACTCTCGCGAAATCACCATCGACCCACGGAAAAATCCGGCGACCGAACACACGAGGGGGAACTCCGCGTTCCTCGTGGCGGCGGGCGCGACAGCCCTCGAGTACTACGATTTCATGCTCTTCGGCATAGCCGCGTCGATCATGTTCGGCCCGGTCTTCTTCCCGGTGGCCAACCCGCTGACCGCCACCCTGCTCGCGCTCGCGAGTTTCGGCGTCGGCTTCGTGGCGCGTCCGCTCGGCGGGATCCTGTCCGGGCATTTCGGCGACCGCTACGGCCGCCGTCCCGTGCTGCTCGCTTCGCTGGTCGCGATGGGCACGGCGACGACGCTCGTCGGCCTGCTGCCCGGGTACCGCCAGATCGGCTGGTGGGCTCCGGTTCTCCTGGTGGTGCTGCGGCTGGTGCAGGGACTGGCGACCGGAGGCGAGAGCGGCGGCGCGATCGTCTACGGCGTCGAGAACGCGCCGGCGGGCAAACGCGGCGTGTTCGGCAGTTACTCCGGCATGGGCCAGAGTTTCGGCGCGCTGCTCGCGATCGGCGCGTTCACGGCCGTTTCGGCGGCGATGCCGGAAAGCGCGCTGCTCAGCTGGGGCTGGCGCGTCCCGTTCCTGGCGGGCGGGATCGTCACGCTGATCGGCATTCTGGCGTTGGCGCGCACCCGCGACACCAAGGATTTCGTCTCCGAGGTCGGTGCCGGGAAAGCCGGCCGGACGCCGTTGCGGGTGCTGTTCCGTGAACATCCGCGTGCGCTCCTGCTGGCGACTGGCCTGAGCGTCGGCACGAACGGCCTCATCTACATCCTGCTCACCTTCGCGATCACCTACAGCAAGGACAACGGCTGGTCCGGTTCGCAGGCGCTGGCCGGGCAGGTCGTGCTGGTCGCGGCGGTCGCCGCCGCGGTGATCTTCGCCGGCGCGCTCGCCGACCGGATCGGCGCGCACAAAGCGGTGGTGCTCGGCGCGGTGCTGACCGCGGTGTTCAACTTCGTCCTCTTCGGCGTGATCGCGGGACACAGCCAGGTCGCGTTCTTCGCGGCGTTCGCCGTCGCCGGGGTGATCAACGCGCTGATCACCGGGCCGACTCCGGTCTATTTCGCGAGCCTGTTCCCGACCAAGGTCCGCTACAGCGGCGTTTCGCTCGCGTACCAGACCGGTGCGGCCATCAGCGGATTCGCGCCCGCGGCGGCGGTGTTCTTCTTCGATGTCTCCGGACAGGCGGTGTGGTCGGTTCCGTTGTTCGGCGTGGTGCTCGCGGGGATCCTCGCGGTCTGCACGCTGCTGCTGCGAAACAGCGCGCGGGAATTCGAGACGGAAGGGGAGCGGCGATGACGGCGAACCGGCTGGGTTCCGGCGTGGTGGCGCACGAGACCGATCCGGTGGACCCGGGCAGCCTGCGCGCGGTGATGCGCGGGTTCGCGACCGGAGTGACCGTTGTGGCCACGGCCGACGAGGACCGGACGTTCGCCGCGGTGGTCAACTCGTTCACTTCGGTTTCCCTTGCCCCGCCGCTGATCCTGGTGTGCTTGAAGACCGGTTCGCGGACCTGTGCCGCGATCGAGCGGCGAAGGCTCTTCAGCGTCTGCGTGCTGGCTGACGACCACCAGCGGCATTCCGAGCGGCTGGCTCGGTCTCAGCCCGCTGTGGACGACGAAGCTTTCGAGTTCGCGCACGGGCTTCCGGTGATCCGGGACGCTCCGGCCGGGCTGCTGTGCCGAGTGGACTCGACGCTGGTGAAGGGCGACCACGTGATCGTGATCGGCTGCGTCGTGGCGACCAAGCTGGCCGAGCGGGACCCGTTGCTGTTCTACAACGGACAGTACCGGGTGCTGCCCGGTCAGGGGGTCGCGGACGCGGGGTCGACGGCCTCGGCGAAGTAGGCGGCCGCGCGCGGCCGGAGCGCGTCGAGGACCTCGTGGTACACCGCGAGCGCCTTCGCCCGCGCTCCGGCGTGCGGTGTCCACAGTGGAGGGAGCTCCGGGTCGAGGTTCGCGAAGGACCGGAACGTGTGCAGCATCGTGGTGCACGCGAGGAACGCGTCTTCCGGCGCCGGTTCCGGTTCGGTCGCGAGCGCGGCGTAGCGCCGGGCGAACCGTTCGTACTGCCCGGCGAGGTCGTCGAGCTGCCACAGATGGCTCAGCAGCGCGGCGGGCACGGTCTCCTCGTCCAGCCGGCATTGGAAAATCGCCACCTCGTCGGAGATGCCGAGCAGTTTCGCGTAGTCCTTCACCTCGCGCAGATAGTCCTTCGGCGAGGCCCACACGGCTTCCTGCAGCTGCCCGAACCCGTGGAACCGCAGCTGCTTGACGAAATTCGACCGGTCGGCCTTGCGGCTGTCGCCGAGGTTGTGCCACACGACGGTCCAGGTCTTGGGCGTGTCGTCGGCCGCCGCGAGCGTGGCGAGCCGGTTGTCGCCGTCCTCGAGCAGATGCAGCGCGCGCGGGCTGAGCGTGTAGGAGATCGCGCGGCCGCGGCGGTGCCGTTCGGCGAGCCCGCGGTGCACCATCCGGTTGAGCGTGATCCGGCCGGTCGCGGTGGTGACGCCGAACTTTTCGAGCAGCACGACGAGCCCGCCGGACCACATGGGCGCCGTCCTCGGGTGCAGGTAGGCGCCGAACATGCTGAAGAGCAGGCCCTGCGGTTTCGGGTCGAACAGCGGATCGTCGGTCGAGGTGCGCAAGCCGCCAGCATAGCCCAGCCGTCGCGGCGGCTGACCGGTCCCGAATAGTTGACAGTGCGCTCCGGTGCGATGAAGAATACCGGCTATGACGTCGACCTACGCAACGCCCGGCGAGGTCCGGGGGAACGAATGGCAGGCCCCGTTGTCGAGCGCGGCGGTGCGGGCCAACGCCGTCGCGCTGGGCCCGCTGGTCCGCGCCGAAGCTGACCGCTGCGAATCCGAAGCCCGGCTTTCCGGCGCTCTGACGCGCGCGTTCCGCGACGCGGGCCTGTTCCAGATGGGGTTCCCGGCGAGCCGCGGCGGCCTCGAAATGCCGCTCGCGGACCAGCTCGCGGTCGTCACGGAGATCGCGCGCCACGACGCGGGCGCCGGCTGGAATGTCGCGGTGCTCAACGCGTCGGGCTACTACGCCGGACGGCTGGGGCAGGCCGCGTACGACGAGCTGTACCCGACGCGAGACCTGCCGACCGGCGGCTCGTTCCACCCGCCCGGCCGCGCGGAGATCGTCGACGGCGGCTATCTGGTGAGCGGCCGCTGGGACTGGGGGAGCGGCACCCCGACGGCCGAGCGCATCGTCGGCGGCTGTCTCGTCTACCGCGAAGGCGAGCCGGTGCGGCGCGCCGACGGCCGTCAGATCCTGCTGGGCGTCTGGCTTCCGCGCGCCGCGGTCCGGCACGCCGGGAACTGGCAGGCGCTGGGAATCCGGGGCTCCGGCAGCGGATCGTACGAGATCGCCGAGCCGGTTTTCGTTCCGGAGAAGCATGTTTTCGACCGGGAGGCTCCGCCGGACCCGGACGCGGATCCGCTCAACAAGCACGTCGGCCTGTTGTTCTTCCCGCTGACCGGGGTGTGCCTCGGGCTGGCTC
The DNA here is from genome assembly GCF_042754125.1 of Amycolatopsis sp. NPDC059235. NCBI lineage: Bacteria > Bacillati > Actinomycetota > Actinomycetes > Pseudonocardiales > Pseudonocardiaceae > Amycolatopsis > Amycolatopsis sp. NPDC059235. Next base: position 17,158 of record NZ_JBHZAG010000078.1, on the reverse strand, counting down.
GGCACGTGGTCGAACTGACGCTGGACGCCGTCCGCACACGCTGCCGCGGCAAGGTGTCCACACTGGACACCGCGACGAAGCAGCAGCTCGGGCAGGCGGCCGCCGAGACGGACCTGGTGTACCGCGGCATCGAGGAAGTCGCCCGCCGCGCCGACGAGGCGATCTTCACGCCGGGGCGCGTGCTGGATCCGGTCGAGGAAGCGCGGCTGCGGGTCGCCAACAGCCAAGCGGGCGAAACCCTGCGGCGAGTCCTCGACCTGTGCGTCGATCTCTACGGTTCGCGCTACATCTACCAGTCCGATCCGCTGGAACGGGTCATCCGGGACGCGTGGGGCGCGCTCGCGCACTTCGGCGCGAAGAAGTTCCACTGGGCTGGGTACGCCGAAGAACTGCTGGGAGCTGCTTCGTGACGACCGTGCGCGTGGTGGTCGAAGAGGGTGCTTCGCCGCGTTGCGGTCTCGCGACGGACGACGCGTTCGAGGTGACCGGCCCGGTGTTGCGGATTCCGTCCGGCAAGCCGTTCTGTCTTCAGGCGATGCTGGCCGCGGTCCCGCTCGTGATGTCCAAAATGGATCCTCGGCCGCCGGAGGATTGGCTGGAGCGCAAGCCGTTCGTGTGCTGCCCCGACCCGGACGACGACGTCCTGCTCCGGCTCGAACGGGTCGGGCCGTGACCGCGCGCCTGCGGTGCACGGTCGAATCGATGAACTACTCGGCCTGCGAACTGGCCGTCGGGGACAGCTTCGACCTCGGCGACCGCGGCGTCGAACTGCCGGAGGGGCGCGGATTCTGCATGTTCGCGATCTCCGCCGTCGCGTCCGCGCTCGCCGGACGGGCCGGGCCGGAACCCTTGTCGGCGTGGCTGGCCCGCGAACCGCTCGTCGCCTGCCCCGATCCGCCGGAGAACTTGGTCATGCGGGTGCGCGCACTGCCGGAGAAAGGACCGTGACCATGGAACGCGACCTCGTAGTGAGCGTGCGGGTCGGCGCGGCGGGCCACGGGACGCGCGGCCTGACCGCGGCGGCGGTCAACGCCGAGGAGGCCGGATTCGACCAGGTCTGGGCGGGCAACGACATCTTCGGGCCGCCGGGCATCGCCGGGCTCGCTTCGATGCTGCTGGGGACCAGCCGGATCTCGGTGGGCGCCGGCGTGCTCGACCCGGTGTCGATCCATCCCGCGCAGATCGCGCAGCTGGCGAGCGGTTTCCAGGAAATGTCCGGCGACCGGTTCCTGCTCGGCCTCGGCGCGGGTTCGGACCTGTTCCTGGGCTGGGCCGGGCTTAAACCGGCGAAACCAGTGGTGCGCACGCGGGAAGCGATCGTCGCGATCCGCGAGCTGACTTGCGGCCGCAGTCCCGCGGGCGTGCCCGGGGCAGGGGATTTCTGGTCTGGGCAAGCACGGATCCAGCAGCCGCGCCCAGTGCCGATCTACGTCGGTGCGATGGGACCCAGGATGCTGGAAATGACCGGCCGGCACGCCGACGGCGCGCTGCCGCTCTGCCTGCCGCCGCGCCAGGTTTACCGCGCGATGGAGCAGATCGGAGCCGGCGCCGCGAAGGCGGGACGCCCGATGGCCGAGCTCGATGTCGCCGCGTGCCTGTGGTGCTCGATCGACACCGACGCGGCCGCGGCGCGACGATTGCTCGCCCGGCACATCGCGCACTACAGCGGCTCGCTGAGCACCGACGCACTGGTCGCGAACGGCCTCGATCCGGAGGAATTCGCGCGGACCCAGCAGTTGGTGCTCGACGGTGACGAGGACGCCGCGATCGACACGGTGCTCACGTCCTCGACGATGCTCGGCCTGGGGATCGCGGGTGGGGCCGCCGAGGTGATCGAGCAGTGCGGGACGTTGATCGAGGCGGGGGCGCGGCATTTGTCGTTCGGCCCGCCGATGGGCCCGGACGCGCTGGCCGCGGTGGCATTGCTGGGCAAAGAGGTTTTGCCGGTGCTGCGCTCTGAGTTCGGCTCGTGAACGGCGGCCGGCGATGAACCCGGCAGCGCTCGGAACGGCGGGATCGCAGGTGCGTTCGGAGCTCGCGCCGTGCTCGGCGTAATCGTGATCGGCGGCCGCCGCGCGAGGATCCGCGGCGACGTCGGGTGTCCGGAGACCTACTCGGAACCCGTCGTCTTCGAGACGGCGGCGGGCGCCTCGATGCAGCAGGTCTTCGACGGCCGCGAGCGCGAAATGCTGCCGTCCCTCGCCGAGGCCGGGCAGGCGCTGATCGAGCGCGGCGCGACGATCCTCACCACCACCTGCGGTCTCCTGACCACCCTCCAGCACGACCTGGCCGCACGGTTCGCCGCTCCGGTCGCGGTCTCCCCGCTGCTGCAGGCACCGCCGCTGCTGAAGGCCGTCGCGCCCCGGAAAATCGGGGTGATTACGGCGATCGCGGACCTCCTCACCCCCGTCAGACTGGCCGCGGCGGGGATCGCCCCGGAGCGCGTCGAGGTGCTGGATCTGTCCGGGACGCGGCATTTCCTCCCGGCGCTGCGGAATGGCCTCGCCATCGATCCTCGGCTCGCGGAACGAGAGATCCGCGAGTCCGTGCGGGCGGTCAGTCCAGAGGTTGGCGCGCTCGTAGTCGAATGTGCCAACCTTCCGCCCTACAGCGCCGCTTTGCGGGCTGCTACCGGACTGCCGGTATGGGACGCGCTCGACCAGCTTCGGTGGCTTACCCGAGCGTGGCAGTCACCACCGGACGCTCGGTCGGTCCACTGTTGACATTGGTGCGGCGGTGCCAGCGCAACTGACCGTCGCCGAACTCGACGGTGACGGTGTCGTGGAACGGCGATTCCACGAAATACCACTCCAGCACCAATTCGCGCGGAGCACGCCACTGAGCCGCGGCGAGGACGCGGGTCGATTCGGCCTGGTACGAGTGGTGCAGCTGCCAGGTGCTGACGCCGGTGTCCGACTCGACCCACGTGGACAGTCCACAGCGGACCGAATGGCGGCCGCGCGCGTCGTCCAAGGTCACCACGAGAACATCATCGTCCATTGTGAACGAGATCTCCGAGATTCCGTCCTCATTGGACTCGCACTCGTACCTGTGGCCGTGAAGCTCAACGGAGGTCGGCGAAAGCGCAGGGGCCGCTACATCGGCGAGGTCATCCACCAGCAAAGCGTCGGCCATAGTGGACGGTGCGCCGTCGAACGCGGGCACCAGCAGATCGTGCACCATTCCGGACAGCAGCCGGTGCTTTCCGTGCGTGATGCTGCCGGTCGTGACGACGACCGCGTCGTGCTGGGGGAGCACGAAGACGTCTTGGCCGAACATGCCGGACGCCCGGTAGCCGCCGTCGGCGTCGAGCCACAGCTGGTAGCCGTAGCCTTCCGGCCGTTCGTCCGCCTCGGCGCCGGAAACCGGGACGAATTCGGTGCCGTTCCAGGTTCCGGCGTCGGCGTTCTGGACGTGCCACGCGGTGGCCTCGCGCACCCAGCCCGCGGGCAGGATCCGCTCGCCCTGCCAGAGTCCGTCGTGCAGGTGCAGGACGCCCCACTTCAGGAAGTCGATGCTGCGCAGGCTGAGGCCGTTCCCGCCGGAGCAGATGCCTTCCGGGTCGGTGTCCCAGCTGTGCCCGGCGAAACCGAGCGGTTCGAACAGCCTTGGCCGCAGATAGTCGAAGACCGAGTGGCCGGACGTCCGTTGCACGATGGCGGACAGCATGTGCGAGGTCGCGCTGGAATACGTGAACGCCTTGCCCGGAGGGAGGTCCACGGGAGTGCGCAGGTACTCCCGCACCCAGCTGGTCTTCAGCAGCCGCCAGGTCTTGCCAGAGAGGCCGACGCGGTGACCGGTCCGCATGGTCAGCAGGTCTTCGACGGTGATCGCGCGCAGGTGCTTCGACGCGTCGGACGGTACGAGTTCCGGGAAGAACGAAACCAGGTGATCGTCCAGGCGCAGCAATCCTTCGTCCAGCGCGAGCCCGATCGCCGTGCCGACAAAGGACTTCGTCGCCGAATGTGTCGTATGTGGACGGTCCGCGCGATACGGCCACCAGTAGTGCTCGAACGCCAGCTTGCCCGAGCGGTACACCAGGAGACTGTCGAGCGAGATCCCGTCGGCGGTCAGCCGCTCCAGGAAACCGCGCACGCCTTGGGCGTCGAGGCCCGCTTCGGACGGGGCGGCGGAGGGGAAAGCAGAGGTCACGAAGGCTCCCGGACGAGTGTTTTCTTGCGGTTCGCGAGCCGTTCGGCGACCCGCGAAAGAAGGATGTTGACGACGATGTAGAGCAGCCCGGCCCCGACGTACGCCTGGATGAAATCGCCGCTGAACTCGCCGAGCACCTTGCCGTTGTTCAGCAGTTCGGCGATGCCGACGACGTAGCCGAGGCTGGATTCCTTGATCACCCGCACGGTCTGGCTGATCAGCGCGGGCGCGAGCGCGCGGGCCGCCTGCGGGAGCACGACGAACGCCATGGTCTCCCAATGCCGCAGGCCGATCGCGTGCCCGGCCTCGCTCTGCCCGCGGCCCACCGCGAGGATCCCGGCCCGCACGATCTCGGCGAAGATCGCGCCGGCGTGCGCGACGATCGCCAGCACCAGCTGCCAGAAGATCGGCACCCGGACGCCGAGCAGCGGCAGCCCGAACATGAAGAAGAACAGGATCAGCAGCAGCGGCATCGCGCGGAAGAACTCGATCACGGTGGCGCAGGGCCAGCTCAGCCACCGTTTCCGGCTCAACCGGCCGAGCGCGAGCAGCACCCCGACCGCGACCGACAGGACGGTGGACACCAGGCCGACCAGCAGCGTCATCGCCAAGCCCTGCAACAGGAATCGCAGCATCGCGCCGTCGACCAGGATCGCCCACCGGGCCGGGTCGAGCTGGCCGGAGGCGCCGAGCCGCACGAGGACCAGTGCCAGCAGCCCGAGCAATACGAGTCCGCAAAGGATCGACACGGTGCGCAGCCGGGCTTTGGCCTTCGGGCCGAGCGCGTCGAAGAGGATGTCGTCGTTCACCGGAGCACCCGGACCTTTCGCTCGACGAGCCGCACGACCCCGCTGACGGCCAGGTTGATGACGAGATAACCGCAGGCCGCGACGGCGAAAGCCAGGATCGGCTCGGCGGTCTCGAGGTTGAACGAGCGGGTTTCCAGCGTCAGTTCGTCCACGCCGACGGCGGCGCCGAGCGCCGACCCGAGCGCGACGTTGATCAGGATCGTGCCCAGCGGCTGCACCATCGCCCGAAACGCTTGTGGCAGAAGGACATCCAGTACGACGCGGCGGAACGGCAGCCCGATCGCCCTGGCCGCCTCGACCTGCCCGCGATCCACCGCGCGGATGCCCGAGCGAATGGTTTCGCAGACGTACGCGGCGAAGTAGACGCCGAGCGCGAGCACCAGACACCAGAACAACGGAATCAGTACGCCCGCGTCGGGCAGCCCGAAGATGAGCAGCACGGCGATCAGCAGCAACGGCGAGTTGCGGACGAGATCGACGTAAAGCCGGCCGGCGATGCGCAGCGGCCGGACCGGGCTGATCCGGCAGATCGCGACGACGCAGCCGAGGACGAGCGCGAGCGGAAAGGCGCACGCGGTGAGCAGCAGAGTGGTGGTGAAACCGCCGAGGATTTCCCCAGCATGGCCGGAAAGCACGGGCGATCTCCCTTCAAGAGCCGGGGACTGAGCCGGGCCGGGGCGGCTCGGGGGCGGGACCGGACACGAGCGGGCCGACGGTCTGTTCCCACAGCCGCCGCCAGCTTCCGTCGGCGGTGATGCGCTGCAGGAAACCGACGACGATCTGCTTGAACACCGGATCGTCCTTCGGCAGGCCGATGCCGAACGGGCTGCTGCCGTACGTCGCGGGCGTCATCCGCAGCCGCGCGTCGACCGCTGCCTTGCCGAGCAGGATCGCGGTGTTCGCCGACCACGCCTGGACCCGGCCCTGCCGCACCGCGGCGGCGCACTGGCTCGATTCCTCGAACACCACCGCGCGCGCCTGCGGACACGCCTTCTGCAGCGCTTCTTGCGCCGCGCCAGGCTGGACCGCGACGTCTTTGCCCGCCAGATCGCGCACGGCGGTGACCTGCGGACCGTCCGCGCCGACGACGATGCCGGAGCGCGCGACGTAGTACGGCCCGGCGAAGGAGACGAGCCGCGCCCGGCTTTTGCTGATCGTGTAAGTACAGACGGCGACATCGACGGATTGGTTCTGCAGGATCGCTTCGCGGGTGTCGGCGCCGCCGGTGATGGTGTCCACCTCGGGCGTGCCGAGCAGGTATTTGGCTAGCAGTTGGGCGATCCCGATGTCGAAACCGGTGATCTTGCCGGTGGCCGGGTTCATCATGCCGAACCCGGGCGTGGTCACCGAACCGGACTGCCGCAGCACGCCTTGGGCGCGGATCCGGCGCAGCGTCGGCGTTTCCGGCAGGTCGACGCCGACCGGGCCGCGTGCGACGGCGTCGGCTTGGTCGAGCGTGGCGTACGCGGGATTGCCGGCGGTACGGGTGGTTCCGCCACTGCAGGACGCGAGCAACGGGACCGCGCCGGCGGCGAGCAGACCGGCGCGCAACGCGGTCCGGCGGGGGAGGGGAGCGGGCATCAGGGTCCTCCAGGCAGGCGTTCGAACACCTCAGTGGCTGAGCACGCGGGCGAGGAAATCGCGCGCGCGTTCGGTTTGCGGCGAGCCGAAGAAGACGTCCGGCGCGGCGGATTCGGCGATCCGGCCGTCGGCCATGAACACGACGCGGTCGGCGGCCTTGCGGGCGAAGCCCATCTCGTGGGTCACCACGATCATGGTCATGCCGTCGGCGGCGAGCGCGGTCATCACGTCGAGCACCTCGTGGATCATCTCCGGGTCGAGCGCGCTCGTCGGTTCGTCGAACAGCAGCACGCGCGGCTCCATCGCCAGCGCGCGGGCGATCGCGACCCGCTGCTGCTGCCCGCCGGACAGCTGCGCCGGGTACTTGTCGCCGTGCGCGCCGACGCCTACTCGCTCCAGCAGTTCGTCGGCGCGTTCGTGCGCCTCGGCGCGGCTCAGCCCACGGACGCGGACCGGGCCGAGCATCACGTTCTCTCGCACGGTTTTGTGCGCGAAGAGATTGAAGGACTGGAACACCATGCCGACGTCCGCGCGCAGCCGGGCGAGATCCGCGCCCTCGGCGGGCAGCGGGCGGCCCTCGATCTCGATCGAGCCCTCGTCCGCGGTCTCGAGCCGGTTGACGCAGCGGCACAGCGTCGATTTCCCGGACCCGGACGGGCCGATGACCACGACGACCTCGCCGCGCCGGACGTCGAGGTCGATCCCGGTCAGCACCCGGGCCGATCCGAACGACTTGCCGACGCCGCGCAGCCGTACCAGGGGCTGATCTGTCCTCATGAGTGCTCCTCGTCGAGCCGGCAGGTAGGGTTCACTACACAACGGAGAACCTTCCGGCATCTTGTAGTAGCCACTACGTCCAGTCAAGGGTGTCATGTCCACTACTTATCTCGGCGGCGACCACTTCGACGACCACGTCCGCGCCCGGCTCGACGACCTCAAGCCCGCGGAACGCCAGGTCGCCCGGTTCATGCTGGCCAACCCGAACGAGGTCCTGTTCTCCTCGGCCGGCGACCTCGGCGCGGCGGCCGGGACCAGCGACGCGACCGTCGTCCGCACCGCGAAAGCGCTCGGCTATTCCGGCCTGCCGGAGCTGAAGCGCCACCTCGGCCAGACGTTCACCGCGCGCACCGAGCCGACCGTCCGGCTGAGCGCGGCGATCGAGAACCTCGGGTCCACCGGGTCGCGCCAGATCGACCGGGTGATGGCCGACAGCGCGGAGCGGTTGCAGGAAATGCAGCGGCAGCTCGCGCCGGAGGCAGTCGAGGAAGCGGCGCAACTGCTGCTCGACGCGCGGATGGTGTTCACCTGGGGGCTCGGGCTGTCGTCGGTGTGCGCCGAGTACGCCGCGTTCCGGCTCGCCCGCCGCGGGCTGGTGACGCGGCACTGCGACGACACGGGGTTCCGGCTCGCGGACGCGTTGCTCCCGTTGAATGCCGACGACGCGGTGCTGGTGTACGTCCCGGCTCGGCAGAATCGCGATGTCGAGCTGATCCTGCGCTACGCGGAGGAAGTCGGCGCGGCGGTAGTGCTCGTGACGAGCGACCTGTCGGCGGATCTCGAAGCCCGGGTCCGCGTGGTGCTGCCGGCTCCGGATTCCCCGACGAAGTTCACCGGCGAAACCCTGACCGCCTCGATCGTCACCGACATCCTCGCGCACACCATCGCGAGCCGGGAGCCGGACCGCGCGAAGACGACCGCGGACCTGCTGACGCGCCTCCGGGCGGACCTCGGCGAGCGGAAGTAGCCGCTCACGAGCGGCGATCCCGTCCAGTCGGGGTCGCCACTCGCCGGGCCCGCCTGGCCAGCCCGGCCCTCGCAACCCCCTGAACTGCTAAAACACACTACTCTACGGTGGTATACACGGCGCGTATACCCATGTTGTATAGTGATCTTCACCCCCGGGATTCCGGGGTCAAGGGAGGAACAGGGGAATGTCGGTTTCACATACCTTGCTCGGGTTGCTCGAGTCGGGGCCGAGACACGGGTACGACCTGAAACGGGCGTACGACGAGCAGTTCGGGCACGACCGTCCGCTCGCGTACGGCCAGGTCTACTCGACGCTGTCGCGCCTGCTGCGCAACGGCATGGTCGAGGTCGCGGGGGTCGAGAGCGGAGAAGGACCCGAGCGCAAGCGCTACACGATCACCGACGCCGGGGTCACCGACGTCGAGACCTGGCTGGGCACTCCGGAAAACCCGGAGCCGTACCTGCAGAACACGCTGTACACGAAGGTGGTCCTCGCGCTGCTGTCCGGCCGCGACGCCACCGACGTGCTCGACGTCCAGCGCAGCGAGCACCTCAAGGTGATGCGCTCGCTCACGAAGCGGAAGTACGAGGGCGACCTCGCCGATCAGCTGATCTGCGACCACGCGCTCTTCCATCTTGAGGCGGACCTGCGGTGGCTCGAGCTCACCGCGGCCCGGCTCGGCGAACTCGAGAAGGCGGTGCGCTGATGACCAGGCCGGGAACTCCGTTGCTCGTGGGCAACGGGCTGCACAAATCGTTCGGCCAGACGCGGGCGCTCGACGGGGCGGCGCTGGCCGTCTCGGCGGGGGAAGTGCTCGCGATCATGGGCTCGTCCGGTTCGGGGAAATCGACGCTGCTGCACTGTCTCGCCGGGATCGTCCGGCCGGACTCGGGCGTCATCCAGTACGGCGGCCAGGACCTCGTCGCGATGGACGACAAGGGCCGGAGTGCGTTGCGGCGCACCGAATTCGGCTTCGTGTTCCAGTTCGGCCAGCTCGTTCCGGAGCTGACCTGCCTGGAGAACGTCGCGCTTCCGCTGCGGCTGACCGGGGCGAAGCGCGGGCCGGCCGAGGCCAAGGCGACGGAATGGCTCGCCCGGCTCGAGGTCGACAACCTGGCGAAGCGCCGCCCGGGCGACGTCTCCGGCGGGCAGGCGCAGCGGGTCGCGGTGGCGCGGGCGCTGGTGACCGGGCCGAAGGTCGTCTTCGCCGACGAGCCGACCGGCGCGCTCGACTCGCTCAACGGCGAGAAGGTCATGCAGATGCTCACCCAGGCGGCGCGGGAAACGCACGCCGCGGTGGTGCTGGTGACGCACGAACCGCGGGTCGCGGCGTACTCCGACCGCGAGATCGTGGTGCGGGACGGGCGCACGGTCGACCGGGAGCTGGTCGCATGACGCGGGATCTGCTGCTGGGACTCCGGCTGGCCGTCGGGGGCGGCCGGATGTCCGGCTCGGCGCTCCTGCGGCTCGCGATGACCGCGTTCGGGATCGCGCTCGCGGTCGCCGTGCTCCTGCCCGCCGCTTCGGTGAGCCACCTGGTGAACGCGCGGGCGGACCGCGCGGCGGCGATCAAGCAGGACACGGCGCCGCGCGAGGGGATCGCGCCGCTGGCGACGTACCGCTGGTACCCGTCGGTCGGCGCGGACTTCCTCCAGCTGACCGCGGTGGCGCCGACCGGGCCGAATTCGCCGGTGCCGCCGGGGCTCGACCGGCTGCCCGCGCCGGGCGAGGTGATCGTGTCGCCGGCGCTGGCGGAGAAGCTGAACTCGGCCGACGGCGCGTCGGTCAAGGCACGGCTGCCGGGGAACGTGGTCGGCCAGATCGCCGAACCGGGCGTCAGCGACGCCGCCGACCTGACGGCGTACTACGGGTCGACCCCCGCGGAAATCAAGGCCGAGGGCGAAAACGCCAGCAGCGTTTACGCCTACGGCAAGCCCGCCGAAGGGTTCACCCTGCCGTTGGTGATGTGGATGGTCATCGCGCCGATCGCCGCGGTGCTGCTGCTGCCGTTGCTGATCTTCGTGACCACCGCGTCGCGAATGGGCGCGGCGCAACGAGAACGGCGGCTCGCCGCGCTCCGGCTGATCGGGGTGGACGCCCGGTCGATCAAGCGGGTCGCGGCGGCGGAATCGCTGGTCGGCGCGGTGATCGGGCTCGTGGCGGGCGGTGCGCTGTTCTACGCGCTGCGGCCGTTCATCGGGGACTGGCTGCCGTTCGGCCTGCGCGTGTTCGCGGACGATTTCACGCCGTCGTGGATTTCGTTGCTCGTGATCGTGCTGCTCGTGCCCGGGCTCGCGGTCGGCTCGGCGCTGTTCGGGCTGCGCCGGACGATCGTCGAACCGCTCGGCGTGGTCCGCCAAGGCAAACCGGTGCGGCGGCGGATGTGGTGGCGCTGGACGATCACCGGAATCGGCGTGGTGTTCCTGCTCGGGACGCTCGTCGTGGCGCCGGGGTCGGGGGACCAGGGCGCGGCGATGGCGCTCGCGGTGGGCAGCGTCTTCCTGCTCATCGGCGTCGCGGCGCTGCTGCCGTGGCTGGTCGAACGGATCGTGGAGCGGCTGCAGGGCGGGCCGCCGTCGTGGCAGCTCGCGGTGCGCCGGCTGCAGCTCGACAGCGGCACCGCCAGCCGGGTGGTGTCCGGGCTGGTCGTGGTGCTGGCGGGGACGATCCTGGTCCAGGGCGTGCTCACGTCGATGACCAACCGCACCTCGAGGGCGTACCACACGCCGGACGGCGTCGCGGCCGCGCCGGTGCGAGTGGACACGACGACCGCGCACGAGGCCGAGGTCCGGCAGCGGCTGTCCGGGGTGGCCGGGGTGACCGGTGTGCACAGCGCCAAATCCGTGCAGTTCAAGGCTGGTGAACAGCACGTCTTCGGCACTCTCGGGGACTGCGTGGCGCTGAAGACGCAGGCGAACATCGGCGACTGTGCGGACGGTGACGTCTTCTATGTCACGGGCACGTCGGCCCAGCCCGCCCCGAAGGGCGAGTTGCGGATGACCAACTACCGCAAGGACGTCGAGGTCGACGGTCCGAAGTGGACGGTTCCGGAGAACATCCGGGTGGTGTCCTCGGCCAACGATGCGAAGGGCGTGTCCGGCGACCTGATGATCACGCCCGGCGCGCTCGGCGGCATCCAGGCGCCGGGGGAACGCCTGCAACTGCTGGTCGCGGGCGCCGGCGGAGCCGATGCGCTGATCGACCGGGTCGCGACGGAATTGCGCCCGCTGGCGTGGAAGGCAGAAGTCGGCAAGACGGACTACATGGCCGACTTCTCCGGCCGCGACGAGCGGATGATGGCGAGCTTCCGCGCGGTGCTGCTGACCGCGTCGCTCTTCGTGCTGGCGGTGGCCGCGATGAGCCTGCTGATGCTGTCGATCGAGCAGATCAGCGAGCGGCGTCGTCCGCTGGCGGCGCTGTCCGCGTCCGGCGTGCCGATCGGCGTGCTGGCCCGCGGATCGCTGTGGCAGACGGCGGTTCCGGTAGTGGTCGGGGTGGTGCTTGCCGTCGGGGCCGGGCTCGGCTTGACCGCGCCGATCCTGCGGCTGGCGAAGATGCCGATGATGGTGGACGGCGGAGTCCTGGCCGGGCTGGCCGGCGCCGCGGTGGCCGCGGTGCTGCTGGTGACGGCGCTGACGTTGCCGCTGCTGCGCCAGGTGACGCGGCTGGACACGTTGCGCTCGGAGTAGACCCGGGGGTGCGGGGCAAGTCCGTGAGGGGCTTCTTGAGGAGGTGGGATTCCTTCAAGAAGCCCTTCACGGCTTTCGCGAGTGGCTGATGGTGTCTGTGAGGGGAACCTTCACGGACTCTGAGTCCCTCACGGCTTTTGCCGCAGCGACGACACCTCGCCGACCGTGGCGGCTCAAGTTTCCTGCTGCACCAAGCCGAGTTCCGCGCACCCGTCCCGGAGCGGTTCCAGGCCGAACGCGTCCACCGGACCCACCACTCCGGGCTTCACCGGTCCCTCGACGCTCAGCCGAATCGCCGCCCACGCCAGCAAATCGCCGGTGAGCGTGTAGGCGTTCGGCCCCTCGAACCGCACCTCGACGCGGGAATCGGCGACCGCGACGACCTGTGCGCCGGTTTTCGCGCGCTCGGCGGCGTCCGGTCCACCGGACGGCCCCTTGATCAGCCCGCTCGCCGCCCGCATCACTGGGCCGGCGACCGCGGTCAGGGCGGACACCGCGGGCATCACCCGGCTCAAGGCCGGGAACCATCCATTGTAGACAGTCACCTCGTCGAGCGACGGGTAGTTCCCCGGCAGGAAAAGAACTTCGGTGCCGGAAACGAGAAACGCCGCCTTGGACCGTCCGCGGACCGGAAACGCGCGCACCCGGCTGCCGGTTCGTTCCTCGATCAGGCGTCGGCCCCGCCAGCGCAGCGACGGCAAGGTCAAGCCGTCACGCATAGTCTCGCGAGTGCCTTGGCTCAATCCGCGATAGAGCGGTCCGGTTGCGAAGTATCCGATCTCCAGCGTGCGCACGGCATCTCCGGCTTCCCGCGCGGCGAGCGCGCCGGCCAGGATCCCCGGAACGTAGTCGTAGCCGAAGGCCGGGACCATCGCCGCGCCGGTTTCCACGGCTCGCTCGTGGTGTCGTTCCCGGAGGGTGCGAACGAAACCGACCTCGCCGGTGGAGTCGAGATAGTGCGCGCCGGAGTCGGCGGCGGCTTGCGCGGCCGCGTGGCCGATCCGGTCGAACGGGCCGACGGTGGCGACCAGAACGTCCCCGGGCCCGGCCAGCGAGCGAAGGCTCGCGGGGTCCCCGACGTCCGCGACCGCGATCTCCAGATCGCCGTGTTCTGAAGCAAGAGCCTCCAGCGCGGTCCGGTTGCGTCCGGCGAGAACTGGCCGTATTCCGCGCCGCACCAGTGATTCCAGGACCAGGCCGCCGGTGTAGCCGGTCGCGCCGAAGACCACGATCCGCCCGGTCATGCCGTCACCGGAACGTGCCGGCGGAGGAAGTCGACCTGGTCGGCGACTACCCGTTCGAAAGGATCTCCTTGGTAGATCGCGAAATGCCCGTCCGGATAGGTGTGCACCTCGCCGCGCGGCGCACGGGCGGCATACCGCAGCGTGGGTCCGGCCGGAGCGACGGAATCCTTCTCGCATACCGCGAACAACGTGGGCACTTCGATCCTCCCGACACCTCGACCCGGGCGATACCGCAGAATGTCGAACACCGCCCGGGCCGCGACCTCGTTGCGGAAATCGCTGCCCGGCGGCACGAGCGCAAGATACCCCGGCTCGGCGTCCGGCGCAGTCATCAGCGCGGTGCCTCGCTGCGGACCGGCAGTGGCGATCAGGTGCGGCGGCCGTCCGAGCCACTGGCCGACGACATCCCGGGCGGCGGCGACGGTGGCCTTCGCCGAGCTGGCCGGGTGCATGGCCAGCGCGGAGGAGATGCCGTCGGTGAACGGGCATTGCGCGATCGCGGCCACGAGCCCGGCCGGGCGGCGCGCGGCGGTGGCGAGCACGTGCCCGCCGCCGAACGACGTGCCCCACGCGATGACGCGGTCGCCGTCGACCTGGGGGAGCGTACGCGCGTAAGCGAGCGCGGCGGTCCAGTCGGCGAGTTGTTTCCGCGGGGACAGCAGGTGGCGCGGGGTGCCTTCGCTGCCGCCGAAATGCCGGTAATCGAAGACAAGACACGCGTATCCGGCGGCGGTGAAGCGTTCGGCGTAGGCGGCGAGCCCCATTTCGCGGACCGCGCCGAGACCGTGCGCCATCACGATCACCGGCGGATTTTCGTTCGCTGGCAGGTAAAGCGTGGCCGCGCAGTGGTCGCCGCCGACCGGGAAGGACACGTTCATGCCGGGATCTCCTCTCGGGCGGCGGCACTGGCCACCGGACGGTCGGCGGGAGTGCGACCAGCCGGGCGACGGGCGCCGCGACGCCGTTCGAGCCGAAGGTCGCGCATGTAGTCGTCGTAGTCAACCTGGATGGTGTGCCGCTTGGACGCGACGTAACGCCGTGAGATCCGCCGCCGGTGCGTGTCGATTTCGCGCTCCATCGCGGCCGCGCCGGGCAGGTGGTAGCGGCCTTGCAGATGGTCGGCGATCAGCAGCGCCTGCCGTTCCGCGATCGGCATGATCGCGCCGAGCGGCTGCACCAGTCCCACGAAATACAACCCGGGCACGGCCGGATGGAAAACCCGCCGGTAGAGCCGGATCTCGTTGTCGCCGGAAGGATCGAGGAAATCCTGGTCGAAGAACGGGAAACTGATCTTGTACCCGGTGCAGAACACCACGAGGTCGGCCGCGACCCGGCGGCCGTCGGCGAACACGACGTCGTCCCCGTCGAAGCGTTCGATGTTCGGCACCGGCGTGATCGCGCCGTGCGCGAGCCGATCGAGGATGCGGCTGGACATCGTCGGATGCGCCTGTGCGAACTTGTGGTCCGGCGCGGGCAGCCCGTACCGCGTCATCGGACCGGTCGCGGCGGCCATCAACCGGCGCGCGACCGGCCAGCGCAACGCGGAGGGCAGCCATTCCTTCCCGGCGATCTGGTCGTACGGCTTGCCCCACACGTATTTCGGGATCACGTGCACCCCGCTCCGCGCGGAAAGATACGTCTCGGCGGCGTGGTACGAGGCATCGACAGCGATGTCCATCGCGGAATTGCCCATGCCGACCACCACGACGCGCCGTCCGGCCAACTGGGATTCCTCGGTGTAGGAATGCGAATGCAGCACCTCGCCGCGGAATTCTTCGACGCCGGGGAACATCGGCTCCGGCAGCCGCGGATCCCAATGGTGGCCGTTCGCGACGAGCACCGCGTCGTACCGTTCGATGTCCCCTGTGGACAGTGTCATCGCGAAGCTGCCGTCCGGCTTCGGCTCGACGTGCGTCACGCCGGTGCCGAACCGGATGCGGTCGCCGAAGCCGAAATGCTCCGTATACGCCGCGAAGTAGTCGGCGATCTGGTCGTGCCGGGCGAAATCGGGCAGATTCGCGGGCATCGGGAAATCGCTGAATTCCATCCGCTGCCGGGAGGTGTTGATGTGCAGGGACCGGTAGGCGGCGGAGACCCCGTTGCGGTTGCCCCACACCCAGTTCCCGCCGACCCGGTCGGACAGTTCGCAGCAGTCCACGTCGATGCCGCGTTCGGCGAGCACCTTGACGGCGGCGATCCCGGACGAGCCCGCGCCGACGACGCAGACCCGGAAGCTGTTCGCGGACATGCGCTCTCCTCCTTATGACCGGTGGTCATATGACCGGCGGTCATAGAGTACGATCGAAGGGCGGGGAGAGTCAAGAAGAGGAGGTCGGCGGTGCCGACGGGAACGTGGGAGCGGCTGCCGGAGAAACGGCGGGCGGCCGTGCTGGCGGCGGCGGAGGCGGAGTTCGCGGCGCGCGGCTTCAGCGGCGGCAGCCTCAACACGATCTGCCGCGAGGCCGGCGTGTCGAAGGGCAGCCTTTTCCAGTACTTCACCGACAAGGCCGACATGTACGTCCACCTCGCCGAGCTGGCGAGCGTGCGGATCCGCGCGGCCATGGAGGCCGAGATCGCGAAGCTCCCGTGGGACAAGGACTTCGCCGGTTCGCTCGACCAACTGCTCGACGCGTGGGTGCGGTATTTCTACGACCATCCGCTCGAGCGCGCGATGACCGCGGCGGCCAACCTCGAGCCCGATCCGATCGCCCGCACGCCGGTGCGCGAGGCGGTCAACAGCCACTACCTGGCGGTGCTGCGGCCGCTGGTCGAACGCGCGGTGGCGGCGGGGCAGCTGCGCGCGGACACCGACGTCGAGATCGTGTTGTCGTTGCTGCTGCTGGTGTTGCCGCACCTCGCGCTGGCCCCGCACGTCGAGGGGCTGGACCCGCTGCTCGGCCTGGTCGAGGGCGATGCCGCGCACGCGGCGGCGACCGCGCGCCGGATGACCGGGGCGATGCTGGCGCCGTATCTCCGCTGAGCGATACCGGGCGCGCGGAGGCGGGAAATGCGGTTCGCCGCGTCCCCGCCGGAAATCCGCCGTGGTATAGACTGGCGCGGCCCACGTGATTACCGATTCGCCGCACGCGCACCGACAGGGGTCGACCGATGACCAGCAAGAAGAACGCCACGCCGGCCGGGGAAAAAGGCGGCAATCGGCGGCTGGCGGAAAAGGTGTCGGAGCGGATCGAAAAAGACATCATCGACGACGGGTGGCGCGTCGGATCGGTGCTCGGCTCGGAAACGGAGCTGATCGAGCGGTACGGGGTCAGCCGGGCGGTGTTCCGCGAGGCGGTGCGGCTGGTCGAGCACCAGCAGATGGCGGCGATGCGCCGCGGTCCCGGCGGCGGACTCGTGGTGACAGAACCGGATCCGGGCGTCGTGCGCAACGCGGCGCGGGTGTACCTGCGGCACGCGGAGGTGAGCCGCAGGCAGCTGATGGAGGCGCGGACCGCGCTCGAGGTGGCGGGCATCGCGCTGGCCGCGGAAAATCTGACGGAATCGGGAATCGTCCGGCTGAAAGAAGCGCTCGAATCCGAACGCGAACTCATCGAACAGGGATTCACCCGCGGGCACGCGCGCAATCTGCACCGCGTTATCGCCGAACTCGCCGGAAACCCGGCGATCACATTGTTCGTGGAAGTGCTCGCGCAACTCGATCAGGACATCGTGCAGCGGGAATGGGACGCCGAATCCTCCGGCGGCGAACACCGCGACGCGGCCCGCGAATCGCACGAGGCGCACGAAGCGATCGTCGCGGCCCTCGTCGCCGGGGACGCTCCGCTGGGCCAGCACCGGATGCGTCGGCACCTGCAGGCCATCGCCGCGTTGCTGCGGCCGGAAGCTTGACCTTCAGAGTACACTCTTTCAGCTCCTCTTGGCAGTGCATCAGGATTCTGGCTTCAGGTCTGGTAAAAGAGTATACTGTATTGATGC
>NZ_JBHZAG010000077.1:0-47250 GCF_042754125.1 Amycolatopsis sp. NPDC059235 | reverse complement strand
TCTTGGGGGTATTTTTCCCTTTCATCCCACCCCCAGACCGCAGGGAGGCTTCGTATCGGGGTGCGGGGGAGGGGCTGGGTGCCTCGATCGTTGGGTGCACTGGTGCGGGTTGGCGGGGGGATTTTGCGGCTGCGCCGCGTTGTTTCTGAAAAGCCCCAAATCGGACCTTGGTTTTGCTGGGTACCGGAAGTTCCCGCCGCCGTCCATGTGGCGTTACCTTCCCATCACCGGTGGTGAGTCTCGGTGCCGGATGGTCTTGGGCGTGACCGTGATCAGCGTCGGAGTCACCCCAGCCGCAGTCCGAGAACCGGCCCCGGAATCAGCTCAACCTCAACCCCGCCAGGCTGAGCGCCTGGTGATCCTCGGCGACTCCACTGCCGTGGGGCTCGGCGATCCTCTTCCCGATCGCGGCGGCTGGCGCGGAGTAGGTCCGCTGGTCGCGCATGCCCTGGGCGTTGACGAAACCGGCTACCTGAACCCGTCCTTCACTGGTGCTCGGATGGCCTGTGTGCGTACTGACCAGCTTCCGCTGGCACTTGCTCACAAGCCGGACGTCGCGCTGGTCGTCGTGGGCATGAACGACACGCTTCGTCCGGACTTCGATCCGGACCAGATCGCTGCTGACCTCACTGCGATCGTTCGCGAGCTGACTGCGGTCGGAACTACCGTTCTGCCAGTGCGTTTCCATGACCACAGCAAGGTCTTTCGCCTCCCGCCTTCGCTGAAGCGCGCTCTGAGCGCCCGCGTCGCCGAGTTGAACGAGGCGATTGACCGCGTGGTGGAAACTGAAGGCATCGCCTGTCTGAACCTGGACACCCTGCCTGGTGCTTACGACCTCACCGTGTGGAGCGTCGATCGCTTGCATCCGTCCGAACTGGGGCACCGGCTGCTGGCGCAAGGGTTCGCCGACCTGGCCGCGGCAGCCGGTTACGCGATTCCGGAGCCGGTGAGCCTGACCTGCTCCGGCGGAGTGGAGCCAAGCGCGGCCGGACACTTCGGCTGGCTCGTGGCGAAGGGCGTTCCGTGGCTCTGGCGGCGCGGACGCGAGTTCCTGCCTTACGCCGCGGTCATCATGTGGCGCTCGTTCCGCGAGCGCGTGGGCTGAATACCCGCAACGCCTCCGCGTCTGACGCCGGATTCCGTACGAAATAGTCGTTCCAGTCCTGGATTCCGGGGTACTCCGACGTTTCCGTCAGCTCCTTGCACGCGGCCTCCACGTCATACGCGGTACGCCGCAGTTCGACGCCGGGACCGAGCCGCGCCCAGTGTGCGCCTGTTGTGCCGTAAGGCATTCCGACGCTGCCCGGGTTCACGATCCGGCAGCGGTCGGCCAGGCGGAGGAACGGCATGTGGGTATGGCCGCACACGACCGTTTCCGCCGTGACGCCGTCCAGGACTTCGGCCCAGCGCGACAGCGGGCTGTCCACTAGCGCGACCTCTTCGTCGTCGCGCGGGGTCGCGTGGCAGAACAGCACTTCGCCGAGTCCGTCGATTTCCAGCGTGACTGTCAACGGCAGTCCGTCGAGCAGCGCCACCTGGTCCGGCCGCAGTTGCGTCGCCGCCCAGGGGCCGATCGGGTCCGGGATCTTCGTGGAGCCGCCTGCTGCGAGGGTGACGAGTTCGCGATCGGCGTTGCCGCGCACCCACACCGCGTGATCGCCTAGCGAAACCAGCCGGTCGAGAGTCTGCCGGGGGAGCGGGCCCGCGGCCAGGTCGCCGCACAGGACCACCAGATCCGCGGCCAGCACGTCGGGTTCGGCGAGGACCGCGTCGAGCGCGGGCAGCACGCCGTGGATATCGGACAACACCGCGACCGAGGAGACCATCGCCCCAGTCTGCCCCTCCGGCGGCGCTGCGGGGCCGGGCGAGCGGGATTGTCGGGGTGGTCGGTTACCGTCGTCGGTGTGGCACAGGACGAACTCTTCACGGTGAACCCCGACGCGGGGCCGCCGCCGGAACCCACCGGAGCGAACCCGGTCGAACCGCAGGCCGACCCGGCGACGTCGCCGCTCGCGGTCCGGATGCGGCCGCGCACGCTCGACGAGGTGGTCGGCCAGCAGCACCTGCTGCGGGAAGGGGCTCCGCTGCGCCGGCTGGTCGAGGGGGCCGCCCCGGCGTCCGTGCTGCTCTACGGGCCGCCCGGCACCGGCAAGACCACGCTGGCGAACCTGGTGTCGATCGCCACCGGACGCCGGTTCGTCGCGATGTCCGCGCTGTCGGCGGGCGTCAAAGAGGTGCGCGGCGTCATCGAGGAGGCCCGGCGGCGCCGGCAGTACAACACCGAGAACACCGTCCTGTTCATCGACGAGGTGCACCGGTTCTCCAAGACCCAGCAGGACGCGCTGCTCGGCGCGGTCGAGGACCGGACTGTGCTGCTGGTGGCGGCGACCACGGAAAACCCGTCGTTCTCGGTGGTGTCGCCGCTGCTGTCGCGGTCCTTGGTGCTGCAGCTGCGGCCGCTCACGGATGACGACATCGTCGCGGTGCTGGAGCGTGCGTTGAGCGACGAGCGTGGGCTCGGCGGCGAACTCACGCTCACTGACGAAGCCCGGGCGCACCTCGTGCGGCTTGCTGGCGGGGATGCGCGTCGTGCGCTCACTGCGCTGGAGGCGGCTGCGGACGCGGCGTCCGCGACGGAGAACAAGACGATCGACCTGGCCGTGGTCGAGTCCACTGTGGACAAGGCGGCTGTTCGTTACGACCGTGACGGCGATCAGCACTACGACGTGATCAGCGCGTTCATCAAGTCGATTCGCGGGTCGGACGTCGATGCGGCGCTGCACTACCTGGCGCGGATGATCGAGGCGGGGGAGGACCCGCGGTTCCTGGCGCGGCGGTTGGTGGTGCACGCGAGCGAGGACGTCGGGCTCGCCGATCCGACCGCGTTGCAGGCGGCGGTCGCGGCGGCGCACGCGGTGCAGTTCATCGGGATGCCGGAGGGGCGGCTCGCGTTGGCGCAGGCGACGATCCATCTCGCCACCGCGCCCAAGTCGAACGCTGTGGTCACTGCGATCGATACCGCGTTGAGCGACGTTCGCAAGGGTGCGATCGGGACTGTGCCGCCGCATCTGCGGGATGGGCACTACGCGGGGGCCAAGCAGTTGGGCAATGCACAGGGGTATCGGTATCCGCACAACGTGCCGGAAGGGGTGCTGGCGCAGCAGTATCCGCCGGACGAGCTGGTGGGGCGGGATTATTACGAGCCGACGCAGCGGGGCGGGGAGCGGACGTTGGCGGAGCGGGTGCCTCGGCTGCGGCGGACTATTCGCGGGGAGCGGCAGGTCTGAACGGTCTTGCGGGCTGAGTGAAGGTCGCCACTTTCTTCGTGGTGGCGGCTTGGGCGGGAACATTCGGGTGTGTCGCCGGTTGGTCCTCTTCAAGGAGAGGGGAGCGGCGATGACGCTGTTGACCGTGTGGCCTGACGATCAGCCTGGGCATGTGCTTTTGCGGACTGAGGACACTGGGGCGATCGTCGCTGAACTGGGGCGGGTGGGGGCCGGGTTCGCCCGGTGGCCCGTCGTTGAAGGCGTCTCGGAGGGGGACGTGCTGGTTCGGTATCGGGGATTGGTCGAGTCTCGGGTCGGCGGGGCCGGGGATTTCTCGGTGGATGTTCCGGCTGGGGAGCTCCCGTTCGCGGAGCGGAGCGGGGGCGGGGCCGAGGATCGGTTTTTCGTGCGGGGGGCCGCGGTTTGGTATCTGCATGCCGGGCGTGAGGTGCATGCGGTGCTGTGCGAGGCCGGGGATGTGCTGACGGTTCCGGCCGGGGTTCGGCATTGGCATGACGGCGGGCCGGATTTCGTGACTGTTCGGGTTCGGCGTCCTGGTGGGGTTGAGGCCGGGGTGGTGCGGGGTGTGGTGCCTGGGGAGTTTCCCGGGTTTGGGGAGTTGGTCGCTGAGCGGGTGGGCGGGGCGGTGTTGAGCGGGTGACTGCTCGTCGCCTGGCGGCGACATTGCCGTTTGGGTGGGGGCCACCACCCCGAAGTTTTATTGTGCAGGGCGGCTTCGGATCGGGGTTGGGGGCGGGGTGGGTGGCTCCATGGGTGGGTGCGTTGGTGCGGTTTTAGGTCCGTGAGGGGAACCCTGAGGGACTCTGAGTCCGTCAGGGTTCCCCTCACGGACGGTGGGAGTGGGGTTGTGGGGCGGTTGGTCCGGTTCGCGGTGTGGGTACTGATCGCGGGCCAACTGGGGGAGCGCTGATCGTGCCGAGTCGCGTGGCTGGCGGCACGATGGCCGGATGACCACAGTCGCATTCCTCGGCACCGGAATCATGGGCCGTCCGATGGCCGTCAATCTTGCTCGCGCTGGGGTGAGCGTGCGGGCTTGGAACCGTACGCGCGCTAAGGCTGAGCCGCTTGCCGCGGAGGGCGTCACGGTTGTCGGGACTCCCGGCGAAGCGGTGAAGGGGGCCGATTTCCTGGTCACCATGCTCGCGGACGGGCCTGCGGTCGCTGAGGTGTTTCGCGGGCTTTCGCTGGAGCCGGGGACGATTTGGCTGCAGACCAGCACTGTCGGGGTCGAGTGGGCTGATCGGCTCGCGGAGGCGTCTGTCGCGGCGGGGGTTCCGTTCGTGGATTGTCCGGTGATGGGGACGAAGGGGCCCGCTGAGCAAGGGCAACTTCAGGTGCTCGCGGCCGGGCCGGACAACGTGCACGACGGGGCTGCGGAGGTGTTCGACGCGATCGGCTCGAAGACTCGCTGGCTTGGCACCGAACCTGGCACGGCGACGCGGCTCAAGCTGGTGATGAACGCTTGGATTCTCGCGCTCACCAACGGCACCGGCGAGAGCCTCGCCCTCGCGCGGGTGCTCGGGGTGGACCCGCAGTTGTTCTTCGACGTCATGAGCGGCACTGGGTTCGACGTTCCTTACGCGCGGGCGAAGGGGCCGATGATGCTGTCCGGGGAGTACCCGGCCAGCTTCCCGGCCTCGCTCGCGGCGAAGGACGCGCGGCTCGTGGTGGAGGCCGCGGGGCACGCGATCGACGTCGGCGGGGCGGCGGCTGCGTTGGCGCACCTCGAGTCCGCGGTCGAAGCGGGGCATGGCGAGGACGACATGGCGGCGGTGTACGAGGGGATCGTCAAGAAGGGGCAGTGAGCAGCGACGCGACCCGGTCCACGCCGATGCCGGAGACGAGCAGGCGTTCCTTCGCGTTTCCGAGCAATCGCGCGGTCCACGGCGTGAAGCCGCCGTCGCCTACTACGGCTGGTCCGGTGCCGAAGTCGGCGGTGACGGTGAAGCAGAGGCCGAAGTAGTAATCGCGGCCGATGGCGCGATCTGAGTCGTCGGAGACCTCGACGTCCGGCAGCGCGTCTTGCACCGAAGCGGCGAAATCGGCGAAGCGGTTGTCCAATGTGGTCACTTGGAAGCCTGCCGCGCGGGCGCCGGCGGCGCGTACTGCGTTGGTGAGTAATCGGGCGTGCTCCACCAGGTGTTCGCGTTCGAAGGCCAGGCTGCCGCGGTCGCGACCGGCGGTGACGGCGCCGAACAGGGAGAAGTGGGCGAAGAGTCCAGGGCCTGGAGGTTGGGCTCGGACGACGCGTTGCACAGTGGTGAGCCGTACCGGCGAGGAACCGGTGCGGCGGACTGCGGCTTCCAGCGCAAGACCGTTCGTCGGGTCCGCGGCGACCTCGGTGCCGCGGCCGGTCGGGACGACGCGGTGCTGGGCCAGTCCGGCCACTGTGGAGTGAGTGCCGAGCGGGGTCACCGGGGAGAGTGTGACCCGTTCGAATTCCGGCGGGGCAGCGGAAAGCAGGGCGTCTTCAACTCGCCTCAAGGTCTCGAACGGCAATGGCGCGGGTGTGGTGAAGCGGTCCTCGCGGTAGCGGCGCAGGACGTCCGGGCCACGCAGCTTCGCGGCGCGACGGCGGGCTACTTCCAGTTGCAGCGTGGTCAGGTCCGCGCCGGGAAGCTCGGCGAGCACGTCGGCGGCGGGGCCACCCGGTCCGGCGAGCACGCGGGGGAGCGGGCCGTTCGAAGAGTCCATCGCCCGAGCAGACCAGGCCCGACGACCTTCCGCGAACTGTTTTCCTCCCAGCCAGCCCAGCCGCTAGATCGCGTCGGCGTGTTAGCGAGCGGTGTGACCGCCCCCAGGCGGGCGCACCGCTCGCTAACACGCCGACTTCCAGGCGATCTCGCCGCGGCGGCGAAGCCGCCGCAATCAAACACAGCCGCAGGCGGTAACCTCACACCACCTAAGACCCCGCACCACCCGAGGAGGGCCCGTGTCGGCAGGGCAGATCGCCGCGCTGATCGCCGCAGGAGCTTTCGTACTGCTGGTCTTGCTGCTGGCGATCCCGCTGCTCAAGCTCGGCCGCACGCTGGACGAGGCGACGATCGCGATCCGCAAGGCGCACGAGAACAGCGACCCGATCCTGATCGGGGCCAACGAGACGATCACGCACGTCAACACCCAGCTCGAGCGCGTCGACGGGATCACCGCGAACGCGCAGGCGGTGAGCGGCAACGTGACCGCGCTGTCGTCGGTGTTCACCGCGACGCTCGGCGGCCCGCTGGTGAAGACCGCCGCGCTGTCGTACGGGATCAGCAAGGCGATCCGCGCGCGCCGGAAGAAGCAAGAGGCGAAGGCGCAGCGCCCGGCCCGCCGGGGG
Source organism: Amycolatopsis sp. NPDC059235 (assembly GCF_042754125.1). Lineage (NCBI taxonomy): Bacteria > Bacillati > Actinomycetota > Actinomycetes > Pseudonocardiales > Pseudonocardiaceae > Amycolatopsis > Amycolatopsis sp. NPDC059235. The sequence continues at coordinate 40,644 of NZ_JBHZAG010000077.1, read as the reverse complement.
AAGAAGTGAAGCGGCTGTTCTGGCTCGGGGTCGGGGTCGTCGCGGGAGTCGCGCTGAGCCGCAAGGCGAGCGAAACGGCTCGTCAGGCCACGCCTGCCGGGTTAGCATCGAACTTGGGCGACGCCGTGCGGGAACTCGCGGGCGCCGTCGGTTCGTTCGGCGCCGAGGTGCGCGCCGGGATGAACGAACGGGAACAGGAGCTGCACGACATGGTCGAGGAGCGGACCGCCGCCGTCGCGCCGCCTTCGGGCGCGGGCAGGCACGCCGCACGTCGCCCCGCCCGGCGAGCTCGCCGGGCGGAGGGCTGATCTCCGCGCGCCTTCCGCCGCCTCCGACCCCCGTTTCCTTCCCCGGCCGAAGCCGGGTCTTCAGCACAAGGACGTACCCGTGGACACACACGAGATCACCGACCGTTTCCTGCGCCATTTCGAGAGCCGGGGCCACACGCGCGTGCCGAGCGCCCCGCTGATCCTCGACGACCCGAACCTGCTGTTCGTCAACGCGGGCATGGTCCAGTTCAAGCCGTACTTCCTCGGCGAGGCCCCGCCGCCGTACCCGCGCGCGACCTCGGTGCAGAAGTGCGTGCGCACGCCGGACATCGACGAGGTCGGCAAGACCACCCGGCACAACACGTTCTTCCAGATGGCGGGCAACTTCTCGTTCGGCGACTACTTCAAGGAAGGCGCGATCGAGAACGCCTGGGAGCTGATCACCAAGTCCCAGGACGACGGCGGCTTCGGCCTCGACCCGGACCGGATCTGGGCGACCGTCTACGAGAAGGACAGCGAGGCGGCCGGGCTGTGGCGCAAGCTCACCGGCCTGCCCAGCGAGCGCATCCAGGTCCGCGACGGCAAGGACAACTACTGGGACATGGGCGTGCCCGGTCCCGGCGGCCCGTGCTCGGAGATCTACTACGACCGCGGCCCCGCGTACGGACGTGAAGGCGGCCCGGTCGCCGACGAGGACCGCTACATCGAGATCTGGAACCTCGTCTTCATGCAGGACGTCCGCGGCGAGCAGAGCCCGAAGCTGGGCCACCCGCCGATCGGCGAGCTGCCGAAGAAGAACATCGACACCGGCATGGGCGTCGAGCGCGTCGCGACGATCCTGCAGGGCGTCGAGAACGTGTACGAGACCGACCTGGTGCGCCCGGTGATCGGCCGGGCCGAGGAGTTCTCCGGCCGCCGCTACGGCGCCAACCACGCCGACGACGTGCGCTTCCGCGTCATCGCCGACCACGCGCGCACCGGCGTGCTGCTGATCGGCGACGGCGTCACCCCCGGCAACGACGGCCGCGGCTACGTGTTGCGCCGGCTGCTGCGCCGCATCGTGCGCTCCACGCGCCTGCTGGGCGTGCAGGAGCCGGTGCTGCAGGAGTTCGCGAAGGTCGTCAGCAAGACCATGGGCCCGACCTACCCCGAGCTGGTCAGCGGGTTCGACCGGATCTCCGAGGTCGTGCGCGTCGAGGAGGAGGCGTTCCTCGCCACCCTCACCAGCGGTTCGCGGATCTTCGACCTGGCCGCGGCCGAGACGAAGAAGGGCGGCGGCGACGTCCTCGCCGGCGACAAGGCGTTCCAGCTGCACGACACCTACGGCTTCCCGATCGACCTGACCCTCGAGATGGCCGCCGAACAGGGTCTGACCGTGGACGAGGCCGGCTTCCGCACGCTCATGGAGGAGCAGCGCAAGCGCGCGAAGGCGGACGCGGCGTCGCGCAAGAGCGGCCACGGCGACCTGTCCGAGTACCGCAAGGTGCTGGAGCAGCACGGCGAAACCCAGTTCCTCGGCTACACCGAGCTGCAGGCGGACGCGAAGGTCGTCGGCCTGCTCGCGGACGGCCTGCCGGTGCGCAGCGTCGCCGCGGGCCGCAAGGCCGAGCTGGTGCTCGACCGCACCCCGTTCTACGCCGAGAGCGGCGGGCAGATCGCCGACACCGGCGTGCTGGTCGGCGACGGCGTCGAGCTGAAGGTGCTCGACGTGCAGAAGATCGTGCCGGGCCTGTTCGTGCACCGCGTCGAGGTCACCGAGGGCGAGGTCGGCATCGACACCCGGCTCACCGGATCGGTGGACGCGAACCGCCGCCTGTCGATCGAGCGCTCGCACTCGGCCACGCACCTCGTGCACGCGGCGGTCCGCGGCGCGTACGGCAAGCGCGCGGCGCAGGCCGGTTCGCTCAACGCGCCGGGCCGGATGCGCTTCGACTTCACCACCCCGGGCGCGGTGTCGGCGGACATCCTCACCGAGGTCGAGCAGGAAGTGAACGACTACCTGCAGACCGACGTCGAGGTGCAGAGCTACACCACGACCAAGGACAAGGCCCTCGAGCTGGGCGCGGTCGCGCTGTTCGGCGAGAAGTACGGCAACGACGTCCGCGTGGTCGACATGGGCGAGTACTCGCGCGAGCTGTGCGGCGGCACGCACGTCGGCCGGATCGGCCAGCTCGGCCTGGTCAAGCTGGTGTCGGACGCGTCGGTCGGCTCCGGCGTGCACCGCGTCGAGGCGCTGGTCGGGCCGGACGCGCTGAAGCACGTCCGCAAGGAGCAGCTGCTCGTGTCGCAGCTGGCGAACACGTTCAAGGTGCCGTCGGACGAACTGCCCGGCCGCATCGAGGACGTGCTGTCCCGGCTGAAGAACGCGGAGAAGGAGATCGAGCAGCTGCGCACGCAGCAGGTGCTCGGCTCGGCGGGCGCGCTGACGGACAAGGCGCAGGACGTCTCCGGCGTCTCGGTGGTCGCCGAGGTCGTGCCGGACGTCGACGGCAACGGCCTGCGCGCGCTCGCGTCCGACATCCGCGGCCGCCTCGGCGACCGCGCCGGTGTCGTCGCGCTGTTCGCGCCCTCGGGGGAGAAGGTGGCCTTCGTGGTCGCCACGACCTCGGCGGCGCGCGACAAGGGAATCGCGGCGGGCAAGCTCGTGCCGTCGTTCGCCGAGGCGATCGGCGGACGCGGCGGCGGCAAGCCGGACATGGCCCAAGGCGGCGGCAGCAACCCGGCCGGCGCGGAGCAGGCCGTCACGGCCCTGCGCGCGGCGGTCGCGAACCTTGGGCGCTGATCCCCGGAGAGGCCCGGATCGGCCCGGCGAGTCCGATCCGGGGCGGGGCAGGCGGCTCGCGGTCGATGTCGGGTCTGTCCGGGTGGGGGTCGCGCTGAGCGATCCCGCCCCCGTGCTCGCGAGCCCGCTCGTTACCCTCTCCCGTGATGCGAAGGACGACAGCGATCTGGACCGGCTTGCCGATCTCGTCACCGAACACGAGGTGGTCGAGGTGATCGTGGGCTTGCCGAGGACGCTGGCGAACCGGCAGGGCGCGGCCGCGGACATCGCGGTGGCGTATGCGGAGAAGCTCGCCGGGCGCGTGGGGGACGTGCCCGTGCGGCTGGCAGACGAGCGGTTGACGACGGTCACCGCGTCGCGAATGCTGTCCCAGCGGGGGGTCAAGGGACGCAAGCAGCGCGCCGTGGTCGACCAGGCAGCGGCAGTCGAGATCCTGCAAGCCTGGCTCGACGCCGCCGCCGCGCACCGCGCCCGGAAAGGCGACTCATGACCGACCCCGGCGACCCGGGCGGCCGCCGTCGGCTGCGCAACCCCGACACCCCGGATTTCCCGGACCCCGCAACGGGTTCCGGCGCTCCGGGCGGGCGGCGCAGGCGGCGCGAGCCTGAAGACGAACCACCTCCTCGCCGCGCGCGCGGCGAGGCGCCGGACGGCATGCCGCCGTCTGGAGAACGACGACGTCCGCGCGGCGAAGTTCCTCCGCGTCCTCCCTCCGCGGAGGGACGCCGTCGTGCGCCCGAGGGCGCGCCTCGTCCGGCCGGCGAAGCGACCCGTCGCGTCGCACCGGACGCGATGCCTCCGGCCGAGCCGCCTCGTCGCCCGGCCGCCGACGCGCCGCCGACCCGGCGTCGCCGTCCGGCCCCGCCGCCTGCGGAGCGCCCGAAGCGGTCGACGGAGAACTGGGACCTGCCGCCGCACGCGGCCGACGACCTTCCGCGCGCCCGTCCGCGCCGGATAGCTCCGGGCGATGCACCGGTGACCGGGAACGAAGTTCCGCCCGCGGAGGTCGAGCGGCCAGCCGGTCGACGCCGTCGCCGTGACGACGTTCCGCCGGTGGACGCCGAGCCTCCGGCAGGCCGTCGCCGCCTCGAGGACGCGCCGCCGGCCGAGCCTCCCGCTGGGCGTCGCCGTCGCCGCGAGGACGTTCCGCCGCCGGTGGATGTCGAACCGCCGTCCGGCCGCCGTCGCCGTGACGACGTCGACGTGCCGGCGGAAGCCGTCGCGCCTGCCCGTCGCCGGGCGCCGGACATGCCACCGCCGCCTCCGGCCCGGCGCGCGCCCGCTCCGCCGCCGGACGGCTCCATGCCGCCGGATCCCCGGTTCGCCGACGCTTCGATGCCGCGCGATCCGAGGTTCGCCGACACGTCGATGCCGCCGGACCCGCGCTTCGCCGAGGCGTCCATGCCGCGCGATCCGAGGTTCGCCGACGCCTCGATGTCGCCGGATCCCCGATTCGCCGAGGCCTCCATGCCGCGCGACCCGCGTTTCGCGGACGCGTCGATGCCGCGCGATCCGCGCAACCAGCCGCCGCGCCGGCAGCCGGTCGAGCAGCCCACCGAAGTGATCCCCACCGTGCCCGCCGCGCACGAGCCGGAGCACCCGGACGAGCAGCAGCCGATCGACGGACTCTTCGAGGACGAGTACGACGAATACGGCGAATACGAGGACTACGACGAGGAATACGACGGCTACGACGAGGACGGCTACCCCGAAGACGCGGCCGAGCCGCCGGTCGAGGAACCGCCCGCGAAGAAGCCGCGCAAGAGGAAGCGCAAGCGCGCGATCGGCTGGATCGCCGCGGTGCTCGTGCTCGTCCTGCTCAGCGGCGGCGCCTATTTCGGATACCAGAAGATCTTCGGCTACGCGGACTTCGACGGTTCCGGCGAAGGCGACGCGCTCGTGCAGGTCGAACAGGGCGACACGACGTCCGCGATCGGCGCGAAGCTCACCGACGCGGGCGTGGTCGCGAGTTCCCGGGCGTTCGTGAAGGCGGGCGCGGAGAACACCGCGCTCAGCAAGATCCAGCAGGGCTACTACCTGCTGCGCCAGCACATGTCGGGCGAGGAAGCGGTCGACCTCATCACCTCGCCGGCCGCGCGCGTCGGGCGGCTGGAAATCCGGCCGTACACGCAGTTCGACGACATCACGCAGCCCGACGGCAAGGTGACGCCGGGCGTGTACAGCCTGATGTCGAAGGCCTCGTGCGCGACTTTGAACGGCAAGAGCACCTGCATTCCGGTGGACCAGCTGCGCAAGACGGTCGCCGACGCCGACCTCAAGGCTCTGGGCGCGCCCGAGTGGGCAGTGGCCGACGCGGGCAAGGCGCTGAGCAAGGACAAACGGCTGGAAGGCCTGATCGCGGCCGGCGTCTACGACGTGAAGCCCGGCTGGAGCGCGACCGAGCTGATCACCGACCTGGTGAAGCAGTCGGCCGACACGATCCAGGCGTCCGGCCTCACCGCGCAGAACACCGGGCCGGGGAAATCGCCGTACGAGACGCTGATCATCGCGTCGCTCATCGAACGCGAGGCGATCAAGCCGGACTTCGGCAAGATTTCGCGAGTGATCTACAACCGGCTCTCGCAGAAGATCAGGCTGCAGCTGGACTCCACGGTCAACTACGTGCTGGACCGCCCGACGCTGCTCACCAAACCCGAGGACCGGGCGAAGGCGGGACCGTACAACACCTACGCCAACTACGGTCTCCCGCCGACGCCGATCGCGGTGCCCAGCATCGACGCGATCAAGGCCGCCGTCAGCCCGACTCCCGGCGACTGGGCGTACTTCGTGAAGTGCGAGAAGGACGGGCATTCCTGCTTCGCGGTCACGAACGACCAGCACAACGCGAACAGGCAGCTCGCGGAGCAGCGTGGCGTCCTCAAATGACCGGCCGCGCCGCGCGGCGGTGCTGGGCAAGCCGGTGGCGCATTCGCTGTCGCCGGTGCTGCACCGCGCGGCGTTCGCGGCGCTGGGCCTGGACGGCTGGACCTACGACCGGGTCGAGACCGACGCCGCCGAGCTGCCCGGTTTCGTCGACGGTCTCGGCCCGGAATGGGTCGGCCTTTCGGTCACCATGCCGGGAAAGCGGGCCGCGCTCGACCACGCCGCCGAGGTCACCCCGCGCGCGGCGGCAGTCGGCGCGGCGAACACGCTCGTGCGCCGTCCGGACGGCTGGCTCGCGGACTGCACCGATGTCGACGGGGTGACCGGAGCCCTGCGATACGCCGGCGGCTATTCGCCTTCCGCGAGCGACCAGGCCGTGGTGCTCGGCGCGGGCGGGACGGCTGCGGCCGCCGTGGTCGCGTTGGCCGCACTGGGTGTCACGACGGTGCGTCTGGTGGTGCGAGAACCGGCACGGGCTGCGGAAACCGTGGACGCGGCGAAGCACGCGGGCTTGACCGTGGACGTGCAGCGATGGTCCGAAGCGGACTTCGCGGAGCTGGCGGACGCTGCGGCGGTGCTGGTCAACACAGTCCCGCCGGACGCGGTCGCGCCGCACGTCGCGGAGCTGGCCCGGGTCGGCAGCGTGCTCGACGTGATCTACCACCCGTGGCCGACGCCGCTGGCCGAAGCGGTCGAGCGGCGCGGCGGACGGCTCGCGACCGGGCTGGACATGTTGCTGCACCAAGCATTCGGACAAGCGGAGCATTTCACCGGGCGACCGGCGCCGCGCGAGGAAATGCGGGCGGCGCTGCGCGAGGCGAGCGGAAACATCCTGCCGTTGCCGATTTCCTGATATCCTGTCGGGCTGCTTTCCAGTCGACAGGGGGAATCACTGTGTCCAGTCAGCAAAACGACGAGGCGTCGGTCCAAGCGGCATGGGTCGGCACCGCGCCGAAGCACGGCAAGACCATCACGCTCGCCGAGTACGACCCGGAATGGCCGGTGCTCTACGAACGCGAGGCCGCGCGGATCCGTTCCGTGCTCGGGGAACGCGTGCTGGTGCTCGAACATGTCGGGTCCACGTCGGTGCCCGGCCTCGCCGCGAAACCCATCATCGACATCCTGCTCGAAGTGCCCGATTCGGACGACGAAGCTGCGTATGTGCCGGACCTCGAAGCGGCGGGCTACCGGCTGGTGATCCGTGAGCCGGACTGGGAGAAACACCGCTTGTTCAAGGGTCCGGACACCAACATCAACCTGCACGTCCATTCGCCGGGCAACGGCGAGACCGAGCGGTACCGGCTGTTCCGCGGCAGGCTGCGCAGCCACCCGGAGGAACTGGAGCTGTACCTGGCGAAGAAACGCGAACTCGCCGCGCAGACGTGGGAGTACGTCCAGTTCTACGCGGACGCGAAAAGCAAGGTGATCAACGAGATCATCGAGCGGGCGCGCAACGCCTGACCCTCGGGTTACGGTGGGCGGCATGAAGATCGCGATCCTCGACGACTATCAGAACGTGGCTCTCCAGTGCGCCGATTGGGAGCCGCTCGGGGCGGAGATCGAGGTGTTCAGCGAGCCGTTCGCCGGGCCGGACGAGGCGGTGACGCGGCTGGCCGGGTTCGACGTCGTGGTCGCGATGCGCGAGCGCACGCCGTTCCCGGCCGCGGTGTTCGACCGGCTGCCCGAGCTGAAACTGCTGGTCAGCACCGGCCGGCGGAACGCGGCGATCGACCTGGACGCGGCGAAGCGGTGCGGCGTGGTGGTGTCCGCGACCGGAGCGCTGGCCGCGCCGACGGTGGAACACGCGTGGGCGCTCATTCTGGCCGGTGCGCGCAACCTGCCTCTGGAGTTCCGGTCGATGCGCGAGGGCGGCTGGCAGGTCGGGCTCGGGATGGCGTTGCGGGACAAGACGCTCGGCCTGCTCGGGCTCGGCAGGCTGGGTGCCGAGGTCGCCCGGATCGGGCAGGCGTTCGGGATGAAACCGATTGCGTGGAGCCAGAATCTGACCCCGGAGCGGGCGGCGGAGCACGGCGTGACGGCGGTGTCCAAAGAGGATTTGTTCGCTCAGTCCGATGTGCTGTCGGTCCACTTGGTTCTGTCCGAGCGGACTCGCGGCCTGGTCGGTGCTGCCGAATTCGCCGCGATGAAGCCGTCCGCGCTGCTGGTGAACACCTCGCGCGGTCCGATCGTCGACGAGTCGGCCTTGGTGGATGCGTTGCGCGGCAAGAAGATCGCCGCGGCGGCGCTGGATGTCTACGACGTCGAGCCGCTGCCCGCGGGCCATCCGCTGCGGACGCTGGACAACGCGATCCTGACGCCGCACATCGGTTACGTGAGCCGGGAGACGTACGAGATTTTCTACGGCGGCGCGGTGGAGGACATCGCCGCGTTCCAAGCGGGCGAGCCGATCAACGTGCTGAACGGCTAGGGGAACGGCCGGACTTCCGGCGGGTAAACAGTCCCTTCCGGAGGCACGGTCAGATCCACGAAATACCGTGCCATCGCCGCGGAAGCCGCCGTGCTGGGCACGTCGAGCGTCGTGTGCCCGGCACCGTCCACCATCGCCACGTGGCCGTCGCCGAGTTCCTTCGCGGTGGCCTGGGCGTTGGCGAGCGGGGTGACCGGGTCGTTCCGGTTGGCCAGGATCAGGATCGGATGCTGCCGCGGCCGGTTCCACGGCCCGAGGTACCGGTCCTCGTCCCGCGCGGGCCAGCCGACGCACTGCGCCATCGAAAACACCGGCGCGACCCCGAAGTACGGCTGCCGTTTCGCTTCCGCGGCAGCGAGTTCGGCGTACCCGGCAGTGTCTTGCGGGAGTTCGCTGTCCAGGCATTGCACGGCGAGGAATCCGGGGGAATGCGTCGGCACGCGCGGGTCGAGCACTGGCGCGGGGGAGACTGGCGACGGCGGCACCAGCCCGGCGAGCGTCTTCGCCAGCCGCGGCCACCGGGACGATTGATACAGCGCCCGGTCGATGGTCTCCATCAGCGACGACACCGTCATTCCGCCGACCGGACCGTGCGTCAGCCGGGCGAAGACCGCGGCGAATTTCTGTTTCAGGTCGCCGCCCGCGAACGCGCATTTTCCCGGCCCGGCTGCGTCGCAGGCGGCGAAGAACGCTTCGAGTTCCTGCTGCTGAGCCGTCGCGACGTCGGCGCGCACGTCGACCGGTTTGTGCTGCTGGCCAGGCTGTCCGGTGGCGTTCGCTACCAGGTCGAGCGTTCCGTCGAGGACCATCGCGCGCAGCTTGTCGGGGAACAGATTCGCGTAGGTGCCGCCGAGATACGTGCCGTACGAGTAGCCGTAGAAATTTAGCTGCTGCTCGCCGAGCGACTGCCGGAGCAAATCCATGTCCCGTGCGACATTCGCCGTCGACAGATGCGACAGCTCGGCACCTGTGCCCGCCGCGCACGCCTTGCCGACGGCCGCGCTCGCGGTCCAGAACGCCGCGCTGTCCCGCAACGGAGAACCGGCCGCGGGCGGCGTTCCCGGGCACTGCACCGGGGCACTGCCGCCGATCCCGCGCGGATCGAAGCTCACCAGGTCGAACTTGGCCCGCAGCTCGTCCGGGTACCGCGGGCCGAACCGCATCAGCTCGCCGACCCCGTCGGTGCCCGGGCCGCCGAAGTTGATCACCAACGACCCGGCGCGGTGCGCGGGATCGGTGGCAGGCATGCGAATCACCGAGAGGTTCAGCTTCGCGCCGCCAGGTTCGCGGTAGCTCAACGGAACCGGCGCGGTCGCGCACTGGAACCCGCCGTGGCACGGCGTCCAATCGAGCTTGGGCACAGCGGCACCGTTGGTGCCCAACGGAAGCGGAGCGTCCGGGGCGGGCAATGCTTGCGGCGCTTGGGTTTGCGCGGCCGGTGCGGAACAGCTCGCGACGAGCAGCAGCGCAGCGAGCGCTGGCCAGAGTCTCACGCGGAGAGTTCCGCCAGCACGGCGTCGGTGAACGGCGGCCAGACTTGCGCGGCCCATGGCCCGAACGACCGGTCGGCGAGCCCGACGCACGCGTGGCCCGCCTCCGGGTCCACCCACAGGAAAGTCCCCGACTGCCCGAAGTGGCCGAACGTGCGCGGCGAGCTGTTCGCGCCCGTCCAATGCGGACTCTTGTGGTCGCGAATCTCGAAGCCGAGACCCCAGTCGTTCGGCTTCTGGTGCCCGAAGCCGGGCAGGACGCCGTTCAGTCCGGGGAACGCGATTTCGGTGGCGGCGGCGAGGGTTTCCGGCGCGAGCAGCTTGGGCGACTGCAGCTCCGCGGCGAACCGCAGCAGATCGTCCAATGTGGACACCGCGCCCGCGGCGGGCGAGCCGTCCAGCCGGGTCGACGTCATGCCGAGCGGTTCGAACAGCCCTTCGCGCTGGTACTCGGCGAACTCGATGCCGGAATGCTCCGCCAGCGCGTCGGCGAGTTCCTCGAAACCGGCGTTGGAGTACAGCCGGCGCGTGCCGGGCTCGGCCATCGCCTTGTGCGCGTCGAAGGCGAGCCCGGAGGTGTGCGCGAGCAGATGCGCGACGGTGGAGCCCTCCGGCCCGGCGGGCGTGTCCAGCTCGACAACGCCCTCTTCGATCGCGATGTGCGCGGTGTAGGCGGTGAGCAGCTTCGTGACCGACGCGAGCCGGAACGGCCGGGCGGGGTCGCCGTGGCGTCCGCGCACCTCGCCGGAAGCGGAGACCACCCCGGCCGCGGCGTTGTCCACTGGCCATTCGTCGATCAGGCGCAGACTCTCCATGCCCGCCAGCGTAATAGGGCCCGCCCAACCGCTGTTTCGCAGTGCCCTGACGCGACGAACCGTGCGGGGCTCCGGAAGTTCCGGCGCCCCGCACGGTTCGTGTTTTCCCCGTGGAGCGGTATCGCTACTGAGCGTCGAGGTCGGTGGCGACCAGCTCGGCGACGGCCTCGACCGCCGCCTCGGCACCGTCGCCCTCGGCGCTGATGACGACCTCGTCGCCGTACGCGGCGGCGAGGGTCATCAGGTTGAGGACGCTGCCGGCGGCCACCGGTTCGCCGCCGTCCTTGGCGATCTGCACCGCCACGGGCTGGGCCGCGGCCGCCTTGGCGACCAGTGCGGCCGGGCGGGCGTGCAGCCCCACCTTGCTGGCCACGGTGACGCGTTTCTCCGGCATGGTGTACCTCTCTTGCTTTTCTCGGGTGTTACTTCGCGGCCGTGCGCTCGAGGTCGCCCTCGATCGAGTCGTCCTCGCGGCCCGGCGTGCGCAGGTTGAACTTGGTGATCACGACGCGGAACACGACGTAGTAGATCACGGCGAGAACGAGGCCGATCGGGATGATCAGCCACGCCTTGTGCGCCGTGTCCAGCGAGGAATTCAGCGCGAAGTCGATCGCGCCGCCGGAGAACGAGAAGCCCAGCCGGATGCCCAGCCAGCTGCAGACGGCGAGCGAGATGCCGGTCATCACCGCGTGGAAGATGTACAGCGGCCACGCGACGAACATGAACGCGAACTCGATCGGCTCGGTGACACCGGTGATGAACGCGGTCAGCGCGGCCGAGATCATGATGGAGGCGACCAGCTTGCGCTGCGCGGGGCGCGCGGTGTGCACGATGGCGAACGCCGCGGCGGGCAGCGCGAACATCATGATCGGGAAGAAGCCGGTCATGAACGCGCCCGAGCCGTCCACGTGGTGGAAGAAGTTGTTCAGGTCGCCGCCGCCGAAGATGAACCACACCGGGACGTTCAGCAGCTGGTGCAGGCCGACCGGGATGAGCAGGCGGTTCAGCAGGCCGTAGACGCCGCTGCCGACCACCGGCGAGCCCATGACTGCCTGGCCCGCCGAGGTGATGCCCTGGTCGACGTACTTGAACAGCAGGCCGAAGATGACGCCGAGGATGATCATCGCGAGCGAGGTGATGATCGGCACGAACCGGCGGCCGCCGAAGAAGGCCAGCCAGGACGGCAGCTTGATCCGGTGGTAGCGCTGCCAGAGCAATGCCGCCACGATGCCGGTCACGATGCCGGTCAGCACGCTGTAGGGCCAGTGGATCGGCGCGAGGTCCCAGCCCTTCTTGTAGCCCTGCTGGTCGCTGATCGGGGCGATTGCCTGGATCACCTTGTTGAACACGACCCAGCCGATGACGGCCGCGACGGCGGTCGACCCGTCGCCCTTGCGGGCGAAGCCGACCGCGATGCCGATCGCGAAGATCAGCGGCAGCCAGTCGAAGATGCCACCGCCCGCCGCGCCGATCACGTCGGCCGCCTTGCCCCAGTTCAGGCCGTCCTTGCCGAGGACGTCGTCCTGGCCCAGCCGGTTCAGGATGCCTGCCGCGGGCAGGGTCGCGATCGGCAGCATGAGGCTGCGGCCGAAGCGCTGCAGCCCGGCGAGGCCGCTGCCCTTCTTCTTTCCGCTAGCCCCAGCCGCGGTGGTGGCGCTCATCGGATACCTCCATTGTGGGGTTGGTCGCCGGAACTCGGGGAGTTCCGGTCCAGCTGCATGGTCACCTGGTAGTGGTCGCCCCGGTACCAGGACGTCATGTCCTCGACCGGTTCGCCGCCCGAGCTGGAAACCCGGCGGAACACCAGGAGCGGACTGCCGGTGCGCATGCCGAGCAAGCGCGCCGTTTCGCGGTCCGCGGATTCGGCCCACACCGTCTGGTACGCCTGGTCCGGGCGGCGCGAGAACGCGTCGGCCAGCTGGGCGTACAGCGAACGGGTCAGGTCGAGGTCGAGCAGGCCGGGGGTCCGGCCCGCGTGGTACCAGCCGCGTTCCACGGCCAGCGGAACGCCGTCGGCGCGCCGCAGCCGCACGAGCCGGTGCGCGGCGACGCCCTCGGACAGGCCGAGCGCGTGCGCCGAAGTCACCGGCGGGACCTCGGTCGAGGTCGAGATCACTTCGGTGGTCGGGGTGAGCCCGCGCCGGCGCATGTCGTCGGTGAACGACATCAGGTACACCTGCAGTTCCATCCGCCGGGCGGCGGTGAAGGTGCCCTTGCCCCTGACCCGGGCCAGCAGTCCTTCCTCGACGAGCTTCCCGATCGCCGAGCGGACGGTGAGCCTCGAGACGCCGTAGTGCTGCGCGAGCTCTCGCTCGGACGGGATCGGCGAGCCCGGCGGGAGCTCGCGCTCCACCAGGCGGCGCAGGATCTCCCGCAGCTGGGCGTGCTTCGGGGTCGGCCCGTTCACCACGCGCTCGGCGGGGTCGGACGGCGGAATGTGCGCGGCCGCACTCATCTCGGTGTCACCCTCCCTCGCTTCGCGCACCGGGGCCGGTGCTCGCGTCCGCGCCGGAAGATTGGTACGTTCCGGTCTAGACCAATGATCTGATGGGGCAGGATGCTCCGCAGCGAGAGCGGGTGTCAACCACCGTTATCCGTTCGTGGCCGGGCTCGCTCGGCAAGGCGGCAAACGGCGTAGTAATGGTGGCGGAGCGCACCTGTTCCGAGTGGAAAACCAACGGGATACGAGGAGGCCGCGATGGCGGATGACAGGCCGGAAAAGATTCTCGCGGCGCTCGGCGGCGCGGACAACGTCATCGAGATCGAGGGCTGCATCACGCGGCTGCGGTGCGAGCTCGAGGACATGTCCCTCGTGGACGAACCCGCGCTGAAGTCGGCCGGCGCGATGGGCGTCGTGAAGATGGGCTCGGCGGTCCAGGTCATCGTCGGGCCGGAGGCGGACACCATCGCCAGCGACATCGAGGACCTGATGTGAGCCTGCCGATCCTGAGCCCGGTCGCGGGCGAGGTCGTCGCGATCACCGAGGTGCCCGACCCGGTGTTCGCCGAGGCGATGGTGGGCCCCGGCATCGCGGTGAAGCCGTCCGGCGGTCGCGCCGACGCGGTCGCTCCGGTGGACGGGACCGTGGTGACGCTGCATCCGCACGCGTACGTCGTGGCCACTGAGGACGGCCGCGGGGTGCTCGTGCACCTCGGCATCGACACGGTCAAGGAAAAGGGCGACGGGTTCACCCTGCACGTCGTCAAGGGCGAGAAGGTGCGGGCGGGCCAGCCGATCGTGGGCTGGGACCCCGAGGCGGTCGCCGCCAAGGGCTACTCGCCGATCGTCCCGGTCGTCGGCCTCGACGCGTCCGCGGACGTGCTCGCCGGCCTCGAAGGCGGGCGCACGGTCGCCGCCGGCGACGAGCTTTTCACCTGGAACGATTGACCACCGGAGCCCTTTGTGGACAGTGAAGGTCCACAAAGGGCGATCCCGGTCACGCCGTGACGATCTCGCCGTTCTCGATCTTCACGGCCACTTTGGACAGCGGCTGGCTCGCCGGCCCCTGCTTCACCGCGCCGGTCAGCGCGTCGAACACCGAACCGTGGCACGGACAGCTCGCCTGGCCGTTCTGCGGCGGGTTCACCGTGCAGCCCTGGTGCGTGCAGACGGCGCTGAAGCAGGCGACCGTCCCCGCTGACGGCTGTGCCACGAGCACTTCCTGCCCGTCCGGGGTTTTCGCGGATTTCGCTTGGCCCACCGGCACTTCCGCCAGCGCGATCACCTTCCCGCCCGCCTTCGGCGCGGCCTGTCCGGACCCGCTGTCGCCGCTCCCGCAGGCAGTGAGAGCTAGGGCGGCGGTCCCCGCGACGGCCGCCCCGGAGGCGAGTACGGAGCGGCGGGAGTGAAGTTCGGCAGTCATGCCTTGTGCAACGAACCGGGACCGCTCCGGGTGCCGGTGAACCGTCGCGGTCGCCCGTGCGTGTAGTCCGTATCCGGCATTCCGCACGGAAGGAGACGGCATGTTGACCACCTGGATGCGAGTGCTGGGCGCGGCGGGCCTGGCCGGCTCGGCGGCGATCCACTTCTACCTGTACTGGGGCAGCGGCTACGCGGACATCCCGGTGGTCGGGCCGCTCTTCCTGGTGAACGGCATCGCCGGCTTGGTGATCGCTGTCGCCCTGCTCGCCTGGCGGCACTGGCTGCCGGCGTTCTTCACGCTGGGCTTCGGCGGCGTGACGCTGCTGGCCTACCTGCTGTCGGTGACGGTGGGCTTCTACGGCGTGCACGACCAGTTCAACAGCCAGTACGAATACTGGGGCGTGATCACCGAAGCGGTCTGCGTGATCTGCGGCCTGGTGCTGCTGGTGCAGGCGATCCGCGCGCGGCGGACGGCTCAGAACGCGTAGCGGTGCACCTTCTCCGGGTGGATGACGACCCGGACCTGGGGGAGGTCCTGCAGGATTTTCGCTCCGGCCTGGCCTTCCGGGGTGCTGAGGTCCCAGTACCTTCCGGCGAGCCTGCGAGCGAGCTCGTGCCCGCCGTCGGCCTCGATCGTGACGCGCCCGGCGACGGACACCCAGCGCTCCGGTTCCCCGACCGGCGCCGCGACGACGATCGACGCGCGCGGGTCCTCGCCGAGCTGGCGGATCTTGGCCGAGTCCGGGGCGGTGAACAGCTGGATCGTGCCCTCGTCGGTGGCCTCGAACCACACGGGCCGAGGCTGCGGCGGCCGCGGCCCGGCGGCGACGGTCAGGAAGCCGTGCAGGGGGCGGCGGAGGAATTCGAGATCGTGGTCGGTGAGGGTGCTCATGGCTGGGATTTAACCGGGCCTGCTTGGACGATCCCATAGGTGAAAAGCCGGATCGCCTGTCCATTCGTCTAACCTCGGGTGAGTGGACGCTTTCAGCGATTTGATCCGCGGGGTTCGGGCGCACGGCTCGTTGTTCGGCTGCACGGCCCTGTCGGCGCCGTGGTCGCTGCGCTTCGTGGACAGTGCCCCGCTGACCCTGTGCACGCTGCTGAGCGGCGAAGGCTGGGTCGTGCCGGAAGACCATCCGCCGGAGCTGCTGCGCGCCCGCGAGACCATCCTGGTGCGCGGCCCGTTCTCCTTCGTCGACAGCCTGGACACTCCCGCCGTCCCCGTCGAATGCGGCGAGTTCTGCGCCACTCCCGACCAGGGCGGCACCCAGCACCACCTGGGCTGGAACGACCCGTTCCACGGCGAAACCAACCTGATCGTCGGCGCGTACCCGGTCCGGAGCCGCAGCCGGATGTCCGCTTTGCTGGACGCGCTTCCGGTAGTGGTCCGGCCGCCTTCCTCGGCCGAGGAAGACCCCGTGCTGCACCATCTGGCCGCCGAACTGGCCGTCGACGCGCCGGGGCAGCAGGTCGTCCTGGACCGTTTGCTGGATTGGATGCTGGTCTGCATCCTGCGCGACTGGTTCGACCGTCCGGGCGGCTCGCCGCCGCGGTGGTGGGCCGCGCAACGGGACCCGGTGGTGGGCGCTTGCCTGCGGTTGCTCCACGCGGATCCGGCGGCCCCGTGGACGGTGGTCACGCTGGCCGCCCGGGCCGGGGTTTCGCGGTCCACCTTGGCCAAACGCTTCGCGGATCTGGTGGGGGAGCCGCCGATGACGTACCTGACCCGCTGGCGGATGACCCTCGCCGCGGACCTCCTGGCGGAACAGCCGTCGATGCCGATCGCGGAGGTGGCCCGGGCGGTGGGGTACTCGGACGCGTTCGGGTTCAGTTCGGCTTTCAAGCGGGTGCGCGGGGTCAATCCGACTGAGCATCGCCGGGCTTTTCTTGCTGAGGACGGGGTTCTGGCTTCTTCCCGCTGAATTTCGCAGCCCGCCAGCCGAAGCGTTGCTGACGACCCGAGCACCGCGCCGTTTTTGTCCCCGTCGAGTGAACCTTCCGGCGTGTCGCGCACGAGGGGTCCCCTCGCACCCCGATCTGTTTGCCCTGGTCGAAGCGCCGGCGGCAGGCTGGTCGCATGGTCCTGACAGCAGTGCTCGCAGCCGGGGCGGTGGTCCCCGTGCTGCTGGTGATGATGAAGAAAGTCGACGCTCCCGTGTCGGCTGTGCTCGGCTTGACGGTTGCTGTCGCGGCAGCCGCAGTGGCCGCCGTGCGTGCCGAGACAGGTGCACTCCCAGCTTGGTGGCTGCCGGTCGCATGGCTGGTTTCGGTGCTCGGCGTCCCCCTCGCGTTGGCCGACGCCCGACACCGCCGCCTGCCGGACATCCTCACCCTGCCCGCCTATCCCGCTGTTGCCCTGACACTCACCCTCGCCGCCCTCAGCGGCGGAGGATGGCGACTGGCCGCCGGAGCTGCCCTGGGCTGCCTCCTGTTCGGCGGCACGCACCTGATCGTGCACCGCTTGTCGGCAGGCGGTCTCGGCCCCGGGGACGTCAAACTGGCCGGATCATTCGGTGCTGTCCTGGGCGCGGTCGGCGGACTGGCCCCAGCCGTGGCAGCAGTCCTCGCGGCAATGGTGAGCTTGGCGGCCCTGTTGCCGATGTGGCTGTTGCGCCGCCTCCGCGAGTCGCGGGCCTCCGTCCGCTGGCGATCCTCTCGACCCGGCCCGAGTGCGCCCGCCTCCGTCCTATTCGCGGGGGAACTCCACGAGCCCACTCCGAACCAACCCGACTCCACGCCTCAGACGACCGCTCTTGCTCAGCCGTCCACGTCGACGGCCGCAGCCTCGGTGCCGACTGGTGTCGCGGTCGTTGGCTCCGAGCCAACCGCTCCCGCTCAGCCGTCCACGCCGACAGCCGCTGCTTCTGTGCCTACTGGTGTCGCGTTCTTGCGGACTGTCCGGTCTCCTGCTCCGACGGTTGTTGCCTCCGCGCCAACTGCTCCCGCCGAGCCGTCCACGTCGACAGCCGCTGCCTCCGTGCCGATCAACGTCACTTTCTTGCGGACTGTCCGGTCCCCCGCTCCGACGGTCGTTGGCTCCGAGTCAACCGCTCCCGGCCAGCCGTCCACGTCGACGGCTGCAGCCTCCGTGCCGACCGACGCCACCCAATTGCCGACTGTCCGATCTCCCGCTCCGACGGCCGCCGCCCCCATGCCAACCGCGCCCGCCTCGCCACCAGACCCGACTCCCGCATCGAAAGCCGAAGCCCCCTCACCACCGCCAGCCCCCGCCCGCCCCCGGATCCGAGCCGGCCCCCTCCGCGTCCCCTACGGTCCCGGCCTGGTTCTGGCCACCTGGGCGTGCGCGGTCTTCCCAGCCGCTGGAACGGGCATCGCCTGAGGCCAGGGGCTCTGCCAGGCCTCCGGACCGGCCGTGACAGGATTGTCCGGTGCTGCGCTGGATCACCGCTGGAGAATCGCACGGACCCGCCCTCGCCGCTGTGCTCGAGGGGCTGCCTGCCGGGGTGGAGGTGACGACCTCGGACCTCTCCGCGCAGCTCGCGCGGCGCCGGCTCGGGTTCGGCCGCAGCCCGCGGATGGGCTTCGAGACCGACCAGGTCCAGTTCCTCGGCGGGGTCCGGCACGGGGTCAGCCAGGGCGGCCCGATCGCCGTCCAGATCGAGAACGCCGAGTGGCCCAAGTGGGAGAAGGTCATGGCGGCCGATCCGGTCGACGAGGCCGAGCTCGCCGGGCTCGCCCGCAACGAGCCGCTGACCCGGCCCCGTCCGGGGCACGCCGACCTGCCCGGCATGCAGAAGTACGGCTTCGACGAGGCCCGTCCCGTCCTGGAGCGCGCCAGCGCCCGCGAGACGGCTTCGCGGACCGCGCTCGGCACCGTCGCGCGGAACTTCCTGCGGCAGCTGCTCGGGGCCGAGGTGCTGAGCCACGTCGTCTCGATCGGCGGCGCCGACGCGCCCGATGGCCCGCTTCCGCAGCCGGGCGACCTCGCGGCGATCGACGAGAGCCCGGTGCGGGCGTTCTCGGCCGAGGGGACCGAGGCGATGATCGCCGAGGTCGACGCGGTGCGGAAGGCCGGCGACACGGTCGGCGGCGTGATCGAGGTGATCGTCTACGGCCTGCCGCCGGGCCTCGGCTCGCACGTGCACTGGGACCGGCGTCTCGACGCGCGGCTCGCCGGCGCGCTGATGGGCGTCCAGGCGATGAAGGGCGTCGAGGTCGGCGACGGCTTCACCACCGCCCGCCGCTGGGGCAGCCAGGCGCACGACGAGATCGACCGCGGCACCGGGCCGGTCGGCGTCACGCGCCGGTCGAACCGCGCGGGCGGGCTCGAAGGCGGCATCACCAACGGCGAACCGCTGCGGGTGCGCGTCGCGATGAAGCCGATCTCGACCGTGCCCAAGGCACTGTCCACAGTGGACGTCCGGACCGGCGAGCCCGCCGTGGCGATCCACCAGCGGTCCGATGTGTGCGCGGTTCCCCGCGCCGGCGTGGTGCTGGAGTCGGTCGTGGCGCTCGTCGTCGCGGACGCGGCGCTGGAGAAGTTCGGCGGCGACTCGCTGGCCGAGACCCGGCGCAACGCGCAGGCGTACTTGAAGGCGCTCGAGGAGCGCTGGTGAGCCCGCGCGCGGTCGTCGTCGGACCGCCGGGCTCCGGCAAGAGCACGGTCGGCCCGCTGCTGGCCGCCGCGCTCGGCGTGACCTTCCGCGACACCGACGACGACATCGTCGCCCGCGCCGGACGCGCCATCTCGGACATCTTCGCCGACGACGGCGAACCCGCGTTCCGAGCGATCGAGGCGGAAGCAGTCGCCACGGCACTCGCCGAACACGACGGCGTGCTCTCCCTCGGCGGCGGCGCCCCGCTCACCCCGGGAACCCGGGAACGGCTTCAGGACCACACGGTGATCTTCCTGAACGTCGGGCTGGCCGCCGGCGTCCAGCGCACCGGGATGTCCAGCGCGCGCCCGCTGCTGGCCGGCATCAACCCGCGCGCGACCTTCAAAGCCCTCCTCGACCAGCGGCTGCCGGTGTACCGCGAGGTGGCGACCGTCGAGATCGAAACCGACAAGCGAACGCCCGAAGAGGTCGTCGCGGCCGCCGTCGCCGCCCTCGAACCCGACCGGGTCCGCGAACCGTGACCAGCTACCGGCCGCCCGCGCCCGCTCAAGTCCGTGAGGGGAACCCTGAGGGACTCTGAGTTCCTCGGGGTTCCCCTCACGGACCGCAAACCCCGCTCCAGGACCACCGGGTCCGGGAGCAGTGAGGAGAACCGTGTCCGCCACCCAGCCCGTCCGGATCCGGGTCGCCACCGCGCAGCCGTACGACGTGCTCGTGGGCCGCGGCCTGCTCGGCGAACTCACCGAGCAGCTCGCCGACGCGTCGAAGGTCGCGCTGATCCACCCGCCGACGCTCACCGCCACCGCCGAGGCCGTCCGCGACGAGCTGGCCGCGGCCGGCCTCGACGCGCACCGTGTCGAGATTCCCGACGCGGAGGACGGCAAAGCGTTCTCCGTCGCCAGTTTCTGCTGGGAGGTCCTCGGCCGGATCGGCCTGGACCGGCGCGGCGTGGTCGTCGCGCTCGGCGGCGGGGCGGTCACCGACCTCGCCGGGTTCGTCGCGGGCACCTGGATGCGCGGCGTCCGGCTGGTGAACGTGCCGACGACGCTGCTCGGCATGGTCGACGCGGCGGTCGGCGGGAAGACCGGGATCAACACCGAAGCCGGCAAGAACCTCGTCGGCGTCTTCCACGAGCCCTCCGCCGTCCTGGTCGACCTCGCGACGCTGGAATCCTTGCCGCGCAACGAACTCGTCGCCGGAATGGCCGAGATCGTCAAGACCGGCTTCATCGCCGACCCGCGGATCCTCGAACTGATCGAGGCCGACCCGGCACAGGCGCTCGACCCGGCCGGCGACGTGCTCGCCGAACTGGTCCGCCGCTCGATCCAGGTGAAGGCCGACGTCGTCGCGGCCGACCTGCGCGAGTCGGATCTGCGCGAAATCCTCAACTACGGCCACACCCTCGGCCACGCCATCGAACGCCGCGAGCGCTACCGCTGGCGCCACGGTGCGGCGGTCAGCGTCGGTCTGGTGTTCGCCGCGGAACTGGCCCGCCTCGCCGGACGCCTCGACGACGCCACCGCCGACCGGCACGCCTCCGTGCTCAAACTGATCGGCCTGCCCACCGCGTACGACGCGGACGCGCTGCCCCAGCTGCTGGAAAGCATGAAGGGCGACAAGAAAACCCGCTCCGGCGTACTGCGGTTCGTCGTCCTCGACGGACTCGGCAAACCCGGCAGGCTGGAAGGCCCAGACCCGTCCCTGCTCGCCGCCGCGTACTCGGCGATCGCGGCCGAGGCCCCGGAAAACGGCGGAAGCGTGCTGCTGTGAAAACCTTCGTGTTCAACGGTCCCAACCTCGGCCGCCTTGGCAAACGCGAACCGTCCGTCTACGGCTCCACGACCCACGACGACCTCGCGCGACTGTGCGTCGCGACCGGCCAGGAACTGGGCCTCGACGTCGAGGTGCGCCAGACCGACCACGAGGGCGAAATGGTCGGCTGGCTGCACGAGGCCGCCGACGCGGGCGCGCCGGTCGTGCTGAACGCCGGAGCGTGGACGCACTACTCGATCGCCGTCCGCGACGCCGCCGCCCAGCTCACAGCGCCGCTGATCGAACTGCACATCAGCAACGTGCACAAGCGCGAGGAATTCCGGCACCACAGCGTGCTTTCGGACATCGCGACCGGGGTGATGGTCGGTCTTGGGGTGGATGGTTACGCGCTCGCGTTGCGGTGGATCGCCGCTCACTCGTCCTGACGGCTGGAAAGCGAAGTCCGCCGCGAGAGCCCTGCTGCGGCAGGGCGATTTCGGCACCACAGCGTGGTTTCCGACGGCGCGACCAGGCGATCGTCGGTCTCGGGCGGGTGGTTACGCGCTAGCGCTGCGTTAAGTCGCTACGCATTCATCGCGACTCGGCGGCCGGGAAGCGAAGCCCGGCTCAGCTGGGCGATTTCGGCACCACAGCGCGTTTTCCGCCCTCCCGACCAGTGTGATCGCTAGGCGCGAGGCGTAGACGCCCCGCCGCGGCAGACAGCGCGAAAGCAAGCCCCCGGTAAACCCGCCGCCCGACCAGCCGATGCGCGACGTGGTTCACCCATCCGGTGCCGCTGTCGCTACACTCGGCGATCATGCACCCGTTTCGTCGTGGGGGTCGGCGACCCGTGCGTCAGCTGCTCTCGCTGCTGATCGCCGGATCCCTCGTTTCCGGGTGCAGCCAGACGACGGCCCAGCCGCAGGCCGAGGGCACCGACCACGGCGGCATCGCGGGCGGGGCGCCGCAGGCGCCGAAAGATCCGCCTCGTGCGGCGGATGTCGCGCTCGCCGCCGGTGCCAGTCGCGCGAGCGGGGGCGTGGTCGCCGCCGGGGCCGCGGACGCGTCCTACAACTACGGCCCCACCGTGATGGTCGAGAACGGCCGCACCCGGATGTGGTGGTGCAGCCAGTACAGCAGCGCCCCGCCGCCGGGCGACGACATCCTTTACGCCGAGGGTCCCTCGGCCGACGGACCCTTCACCGGACCGGGTGGCGGTGCGCCGCCCGCGGTGTTGTCCGGCGCGCCCGGGAACTTCGACGGCATGCACACCTGCGACCCGTCGGTGTTGCGCGTCGGCGGCACCTACTTCCTGTACTACACCGGCGCGGCCGGCGATCACGCGCTCGGCAACGCGATCGGCATGGCCACCAGCCCGGACGGCATCCACTGGACCCGTTCGAACGGCGGCAAACCGATCCTCGGCGCGTCCCACGACGTCCACCGCGCCAACGTCTACGGCGCGGGCCAGCCCTCGGTGGTCTTCCTCGACGGCTGGTACTACCTGATGTTCACCGACACCACCGGCCGCGCGGCGGGGTGGAACGGGGCGGGCCAGTTCGTGATCCGGGCGCACGACCCGGCGTTCCGCGAGGGGGTGGAAGCGTTGGGGGAGAAGGGATTCGAGCCCACCGCGACGACCGCCGCGCCGCGGACCCGGTCCGTCGTCGACGCGTTCAGCGTGGACCTGGAGTGGGTCGGCGCGCTCGACGTCTTCGCCATCGCGCACGAGACCGCCGACGGAACCACGATCACCTTCTGGGACCGCGATTTCACGATGCAGCCGTACAAACCGGTCGTGATCCCGGGCGCGTGGAAGGAAGGCCCCGGCCTCGTGCGCCGTCCCGACGGGCACGCGCCGACCTCGGTCAGCGATCCGTGCGACCTGGTCTCGCTGGACGTCGTGCGCGCCACGGAGATCGGCCCGGCGGGCGCTCCGACCGGGCTGAAGCATTTCGGGCTCGACGTGAAGGGAGCGGGCGGCTGCTCGACCCCGACGCGCAGCACCGCGACCTTCGACGGCGTCGCGATGCCGTCACCGGACCGCATGATCGACCTTTACCGGCGCGGCGAGCGCATCCGGATCGACCGTCGCTCAGTCGCCTCGGTGCTCGCCGGGGAGCTGGTCGACCGGCCGCTGCCGCAGGTGCCGGAGGTGCCGGTGAAGACGCGTCTGCGCTCCGGCGCGACCGTCGTGCACTCGTACGGCCGCGGCTACGGCATGGTGCTCGACGGGCAGCTTTACGGCCTGCCGGACACGACGATCGTGGCGCTCAACGGTTCCGGGGTGCAGGAGATCGACCCGCAACAGTGGGACGGCGCCGCCCGCGGTTTGCCGCTGGGCGGCTGACCGGCGAAGGCTTCGGAGCGGCCCTCGGGGTCGGGCTCGGCGGCAGTTCGAGTTCGCCGGAGCGGCTGCCGGTGCCGTCCTCGTCGTCCGGCTCCGGGCCGGAAGAGCCCGAGGAGTCTTCGTCGTCCGCCGCGGGCCGCCGGATCCGGCCGCCGACGAACAGCCCCAGTCCGGCGGGCACGAGCACGAGCAGCGCGGAGAACGCCGCCCCGCCGGTGAGCGCGGCTCCCAGCTCGGAAACCCCGGTCTGGTCGACGAAAATCGCCCGCCCGATCACGTACAGGATGCCCGAGCACACGCCCGCGACCAGCGACGCGATGAACCACGCGCGCCCTCTGTCGCGCAGGCCGCGCCAGCCGTCGATCGCGCTCCACAGCGCCGCCAGGCCGACCAGTACGGCGATGGTGAGCGACGTGAACAGCGTCTGGCCGGTCGGGTGGAACACGGACCACTTGGCGAGCAGCGTCATCGCGGCGGCGTGCACGACCGCCATGACCAGCCCGCGCGTCAACCAGGCACCCAGCATGGACGGAGTGTAGGCGCGCCGAAGTTAACCGCCAGTAGGCCGTCCTCGAACCGTTGCCGGAAGACGGCCCGGAAGCCGCTGGTTAAGCTGGTCGCGTGCCGGAAATCCACGCTCACCGCCGCGCCGCGCTCGCCGCCCTGCTCCACGAGAACGGGGTCGACGCGCTGCTGGTCACCGATCTGCTCAACATCCGCTACCTGACCGGGTTCACCGGGTCGAACGCCGCGCTGCTGCTGCACGCCGGCGGCGACGCGAAGACCCTGTTCTGCACCGACGGGCGCTACACGACCCAGTCGGCGTCGGAGGTGCCCGACCTGGAACGCGTGCTCGACCGTGCCAGCGCCCGCGCGCTCGCGGCACACGCGGGGAGCCGGCTCGCGGACTACGGCCGGACCGGGTTCGAGAGCCAGCACGTGAGCGTCGAGGAGCACGAGAACCTCAAGGTGCCCTTCGACCGGGTCGAGCTGATCCGCACGCCGGGGCTGACCGAGCAGCTGCGGGTGGTCAAGGACGAGGTCGAGATCGCCGCCCTGCGCGCCGCGTGCGCGGCCGCCGACCGCGCGCTGGCCGGTCTGATCGAGGCCGGGGGAGTGCGGCCGGGCCGGACCGAGCTGGAAGTGGCCCGCGATCTGGAGAACCGGATGCTGGAGCACGGGTCGTCCGGGATCTCGTTCGAATCCATCGTCGCCGCCGGGCCGAACTCGGCGATCCCGCACCACCGGCCGACCGGGGCCGAGCTGAGCCGCGGCGACTTCGTGAAGTTCGACTTCGGCGCCACCGTCGACGGCTACCACTCGGACATGACCCGCATGGTCGTCATCGGCGAGCCCGCGGACTGGCAGCGCGAGATCTACGACCTGGTGCACCGCGCGCAGGCGGCGGGCTGCGAGGCGGTCCTCCCCGGCGCTGTGGTGTCCGAAGTGGACGCCGCGGCCCGGTCGGTGATCGCCGACGCGGGGTACGGCGAGCAGTTCGCGCACGGTCTCGGCCACGGCGTCGGGCTGGAAGTGCATGAGGCACCGAGTCTCGCCGCGGCGGGCGTCGGTACACTGTCCGCCGGTATGGCGGTCACCGTCGAGCCCGGCGTGTACCTCGCGGGGCGCGGTGGCGTGCGCATCGAGGACACGCTCGTCGTGCGGGACTCCGGACCCGAACTCCTCACCCTGAGCACCAAGGACCTCGTGGCCGTCTGACGGCCGCGGCCGAAGAGATCGAACACAGGAGACCTGAAGACTCGTGGCCACCACCAACGACCTGAAGAACGGACTCGTCCTCAACCTGGACGGCCAGCTGTGGAGCGTCACCGCGTTCCAGCACGTCAAGCCGGGCAAGGGCGGCGCGTTCGTGCGCACCACCCTCAAGCACGTGCTGACCGGCAAGGTCGTCGACAAGACCTTCAACGCGGGCACGAAGGTCGAGACGGCCACGGTGGACCGCCGGAACATGACGTACCTGTACAAGGACGGCGCGGACTTCGTCTTCATGGACGGCGACACCTACGACCAGATCACCGTGCCCGCCGAGACCGTCGGCGACAACGCGAACTACATGCTCGAGAACACCGAGGTCCAGGTCGCGGTGCACGAGAACGAGCCGCTGTACGTCGAGCTGCCGACCTCGGTCGAGATCCTCATCCAGCACACCGACCCGGGCCTGCAGGGCGACCGCTCCACCGGCGGCACCAAGCCGGCGACGCTCGAGACCGGCGCGGAGATCCAGGTCCCGCTGTTCCTCTCGACCGGCGAGAAGATCAAGGTCGACACCCGCGACGGCCGTTACCTCGGCCGCGTCTCCAGCTGATGGCGGACAAGCTTCCCCCGCACCCGAACCGCGGCGGCGCGATCAGCAGGCGACAGGCCCGCAGGCGCGCGGTCGAGATGCTGTACGAGGCCGCCCAGCGGTCCGCCGACGCGGTCACGCTGCTGGCCGACCGCGTCGGCGCGGTCGAGGTCGACCCGGTCGCGGACTACACGATCACCGTCGTGGAGGGCGTCACGGCCCACCGCGAGCGGATCGACGAACTCCTGGCGGAGCACTCGCAGGGCTGGACCCTGGAGCGGATGCCGCCGGTCGACTTGGCCGTGCTGCGCGTCGGCGTCTACGAGATGCTGTGGTCGGCCGACGTCCCCGACGCGGTCGCGATCGACGAAGCGGTCGGCCTCGCGAAGGAACTTTCGACGGACGACTCGCCGCGGTTCATCAACGGCGTCCTCGGCCGCATCGGCACGATCGCCGACCGCCTGCGCGCGGTGCTGTAACCCGGCGGTCCGGTAGTCAGAGGTAACCCGGCTGGGGGAAAGCGCCACCTGAATGGCCGCTGCCTGATCGGGTCACCGCCGGGCCGCGGCGGCCGGCGCGAGGGGCGCTCGGGAGAAAATTGATCACCGAGCGGAATCAGAACCGGTCGGCGGGCGCCATTCGCGGCGGCCCGGCCCGGCCGGTTTTCGCCGTGATCCGGCGAGTTCCGGGCGGTCGTCTTCGGAATCCGCTGCGGTGAGTGAGCAGTGGCACGGACGGCGGACCGGCGGCTGGCCGGGAAATCCGTGCCGTGCGACGGGAATCGCGGCGGGAAATCGCGGAAACTGCGGAAACTGCGGTGTGGCACCGATTTTCCGCGCCGCGCGAGGCAGGCGGTCGCGGGGAGGGTCGGCGCTCGAAGCCGAGCTGCAAGCCACGTCAGTGAATTCGCCCGGAAATTAGGAATCCGGAGCGGGGGAGTGGCTGGAGTGAGGAAACGGTCCCCGGTGGTATGGCCCGGAGCGGGGGAGCGGCCTGGCGAGGAAACGGTTCCCGGCTGCGCGGCCCGGAGCGGGCAAGTGGCTGGGGCGAGGAAATGGTCCCCGGCGGCGTGGCCCGGAGCGGGGGAGTGGCCGGGGTGAGGAAACAGTCCCCGGCGACGCCGCCCGGAGCGGGGGAGTGGCCGGGGCGAGGAAACGGTTCCCGATGGCACAGCCCGGAGCGGAAAACGCGCCGGAATCCGGGCGGATCCGGTTCCCGGCGGGAAAAACGGGGGAAATTCAAGCGGGTCCGCCGCACGGCGAGCGGGGCGCGTCAATGGGACCGCGTTCGGGATCGACTCGGATCACCCGAGGTCAACCCGGTCGAGCGTGGCAGCGGAAGAATCGGCATTTCGGCAGTTCCAGAACCGGAACGTCGATGGCTCCGGAAACCGGAACTCGGGCAACTCGAGAAAACTCGGGCAACTCGAGAACCAGCACTTCGGCAGCTCCGGAACCAGGACATCGGCGGCTCCGGCCTCACCCGAAGCGCGGCGGGCGTTCCCGGTTCCCCGGGTGCGGGAAGCCCGCCGCGTCGTGCACGGCCGCTGCCGCCATCAGTGCTCAGTCCTCTTTGGACGGCCGGGCTTCCGGCGGGAGGACGCCCCAGTCGATGAGCTGCTCGGTGAGCTCGCCGGGGGTCATGTCGTAGATGATGGCGAGCGAGCGCAGGTCCTCGGTGCGGATGGAGAGCACCTTGCCGTTGTAGTCGCCGCGCTGGCTCTGGATGGTGGCCGCGTACCGGGCGAGCGGGCCGACCTTCTCCGCGGGCAGCTGCTGGAGCCGCTCCAGGTTGATCACGATCTTCGTGGCGGGCTCGGCCCCGGACGGGACGCGGCCCTCCGGCAGCAGTTCGACCACCGGGACGCCGTAGAAGTCCGCCAGCTCGGCCAGCTTCTGGACGGTGACCGCCCGGTCGCCGCGCTCGTACGAGCCGACCACGACGGCCTTCCAGCGGCCGCCGGACTTCTGCTCGACCCCGTGCAGGGACAGGCCTTGCTGCTGGCGGATCCCGCGGAGCTTGGCCCCGAGCGCCTTGGCGTAATCGCCCATCTGGTGGTTCTCCGTTTCCTCACCCCGCGCCGGCCGGGAGGACCGGGCCGGGGACTCCTCGAGTCGAATACTCAGAGTAATGGTTACGCATAGTTGTCACCAGGTCAAGCAGAAGGTCGGTCCGCGCAGGTGGCGGCCGTGCGCGTACCACCCGGAAGACTGATTGACCGGTCCTGCTACTGTCGGTGCGGTTTCCGGCAGCAGCCGGTTGCCGACGTCCTTTAAGGACCCGTCCAGAGAGGCGGGGAAGGAGGTCCGCCTTGTCGTCACGTCCGCGTGGCGCGGCGGAGCCGGCGGGAGAGCGCGAGCTGCTGTCCGCCGGTGATGTCGCGCGCACGATCGCGAGGATGGCCCACCAGGTCATCGAGAAGACCGCTCTCGGAGCCGGTCCGCCGGAGCAGTACCCGGTGCTGCTCGGCATTCCCACGCGCGGCACTCCGCTGGCCGCGCGCCTCGCCGAGAAGATCGGCGAGTTCGCCGGGGTCGCGCCGCCGCACGGCGCCCTCGACATCACCCTTTACCGCGACGATCTCCGCCGACGCCCGCCGCGCGCTCTCGAGCAGACGCAGCTGCCGCCGGGCGGGATCGACAACCGGGTCGTCATCCTCGTCGACGACGTCCTGTTCTCCGGCCGCACCATCCGCGCCGCCCTCGACGCCTTGCGCGACCACGGCCGCCCGCGTGCCGTCCAGCTCGCCGTGCTCGTCGACCGCGGCCACCGCGAGCTGCCGATCCGCGCCGACTACGTCGGCAAGAACGTGCCCACCGCGCGCGCCGAGGGCGTCTCCGTGCTGTTGTCCGAAACCGACGGCCGGGACGCGGTGCTGCTGCGCGCGCCGGAAGGAGAAACCCGGTGAAGCACCTGCTCGCCACCGACGGGCTCGACGCGGACACCGCGACCGCCGTGCTCGACACCGCCGACGAGCTGAAGCACACGCTGCTCGGCCGCGAGGTCAAGAAGCTGCCGACGCTGCGCGGCCGCACCGTGATCACGCTGTTCTACGAAAACTCCACGCGCACCCGGGTGTCGTTCGAGATCGCCGGGAAGTGGATGAGCGCGGACGTGATCAACGTCTCGGCGTCCAGCTCCTCGGTGAACAAGGGCGAATCGCTGCGGGACACCGCGCTCACCCTGGCCGCCGCAGGCGCCGACTGCGTGATCATCCGGCACCCCGCTTCGGGCGCCGCGCACCGGCTGTCCGGCTGGCTCGCCGGGCCGGGCACCGCGGTGGTCAACGCGGGCGACGGCACGCACGAGCACCCGACGCAGGCGTTGCTGGACGCGGCGACGTTGCGCGAACGCCTCGGTTCGTTGAAGGACCGGCGGATCGCGATCGTCGGCGACGTCCTGCACAGCCGGGTCGCGCGGTCGAACATCCACCTGCTCAGCACTCTCGGCGCGGAGGTCGTGCTCGTCGCGCCGCCGACGCTGCTGCCGGTCGGTGTCGAGAAGCTGCCGGTCACGGTGTCGCACGATCTCGATGCCGAGCTGCCCGCAGTCGACGCCGTGATGATGCTGCGCGTCCAAGCCGAGCGGATGCACGGCGGGTTCTTCCCGTCCGCGCGCGAATATTCGATCTCCTACGGGCTCTCCGAGCGCCGCCAGTCGCTGCTGCCGGACCACGCGGTCGTGCTGCACCCCGGCCCGATGCTGCGCGGCATGGAGATCTCCTCCGCGGTCGCGGATTCCCCCTCCTCAGCCATTACCGAACAGGTCCGCAACGGCGTCCACGTGCGCATGGCGGTCCTCTACCACCTCCTGGCCAGTGAAGGAGCTGCCGCGTGAGCATCGTGATCAAGGGTGCCCGCCCGTACGGCGAGGGCGAGCCGGTGGACGTCCTGATCGAGGACGGCGTAATCGCCGCGATCGGCGCGGTGAACGTTCCCGAGGGCGCCGAAGTGCTCGACGCCAAGGGCCAGATCCTGCTGCCCGGTTTCGTCGATCTGCACACGCACTTGCGCGAGCCGGGCCGCGAAGACACCGAGACCGTCGACACCGGTTCCGCTGCCGCCGCGCTGGGCGGCTATACCGCTGTGTTCGCCATGGCCAACACCGATCCGGTCGCCGACAACTCGCTCGTCACCGACCATGTGTGGCGGCGCGGGCAGGAAGTCGGCCTGGTCGACGTCCACCCGGTCGGTGCGGTCACCGTCGGGCTGAAGGGCGAGAAGCTCGCCGAGCTGGGCACGATGGCCAAGGGCACCGCGGCGGTGCGCGTCTTCTCCGACGACGGTGTCTGCGTCGCGGATCCGCTGCTGATGCGCCGCGCGCTGGAGTACTCGACCGCGCTCGACGCCGTGATCGCTCAGCACGCCGAGGAACCGCGGCTCACTGTCGGCGCTCAGGCGCACGAGGGCGAGCAGGCGTCGCGCCTCGGCTACCCGGGCTGGCCGGCTTCGGCCGAGGAGTCGATCGTCGCGCGCGACTGCCTGCTGGCGCTGCACGCGAACGCGCGGCTGCACGTCTGCCACGTCTCCACCGCGGGCACGGTCGACGTCCTGCGCTGGGCGAAGGAACGCGGCACGAAGGTGTCGGCCGAGGTCACGCCGCACCACCTGCTGCTGACCGACGACCGGCTGGAGACCTACGACCCGGTCAACAAGGTCAACCCGCCGCTGCGCACCGGCGGCGACGCGGAGAAGCTGCGCGCCGCGCTGGCCGAGGGCGTGGTGGACTGCGTCGCGACCGACCACGCGCCGCACGCCCCGCAGGACAAGGACACCGAATGGGCCGCGGCCCGGCCGGGCATGCTCGGCCTGCAGACCGCGCTGTCGGTGGTCGTGGAGACGATGGTCAAGACCGGCCTGCTCGACTGGCGCGGCGTCGCCCGCGTGATGAGCGAGCGGCCCGCGGAGGTCGGGAACCTGGCCGGGCACGGCCGTCCGATCGAAGCGGGCGAACCGGCGAACCTGACGCTGGTCGACCCGGACGCCGAATGGACCGTGCGCGGGGCCGAACTGGCCAGCATCGCCGCCAACACCCCGTACGAGGGAATGCGGTTGCCCGGCGTGGTGACGGCGACCCTGCTGCGCGGGCGCATCACCGCGCGCGAGGGGAAGATCTGCTGATGGAGCGGCTGCTGCTGACGCTGGGGATCGTCGTCTTCTTCCTGCTGTGCCTGTGGGGCATGTGGATGGGCTGGCGGCGCAAGGCGCGTTCGCAGAGCGCGCGGATCGCGCCGTTCCCGGAGATCCCGGCCGAGCCCGGCGAGTTCCAGCTGGAATCCGTCGGCGTGTGCGTGGGCACCACGACCGCGGGCAACTGGCAGGACCGTGTCGTCACGCGAGGCGCGGGCCCCCGGTCCGGCGCGGTCTGGCGGCTGCACCCGGACGGGGTGGCCGTGGAACGCGGCGGGCTGCCGGACTTCTGGATCCCGCGCGCTTCGATCACCGGGATCCGCAGGGACTCGCGGCTCGCCGGGAAGGTCACCGGCACCGACGTGCTGCTGGTGATCACCTGGCGGCTCGGCGACGTCGAGCTGGACACCGGATTCCGCGGCGACGACTTGGACGACTATCCACAATGGATCAACGAACTTTCCGATCACGACATCAAGGGAGGTGCCCAGTGAGCACCGGCACTCGCGGCCCCGCCGCCCTGGTTCTCGAAGACGGCCGGGTGTTCCGCGGCGCGGCGTACGGCGCGCGCGGGCGGACGCTCGGCGAGGCGGTGTTCTGCACCGGCATGACGGGGTACCAGGAAACGCTGACCGATCCGTCGTACCACCGGCAGATCGTGGTGCAGACCGCGCCGCAGATCGGCAACACGGGCTGGAACGACGAGGACGACGAATCGGCCCGGATCTGGGTTTCCGGTTACGTCGTGCGGGATCCGGCGCGCACGCCGTCGAGCTGGCGGGCGAAGCGCACGCTGGACGACGAACTGGTCCGCCAGGGCGTGGTCGGGATTTCCGAAGTGGACACCCGGACGCTGACCCGGCATCTGCGCGAGCAGGGCGCGATGCGCGCGGGCGTGTTCTCCGGCGACGCGCTGGGCAGCGACGAGCAGATGGTCGCGGAGGTGCTGGCGAGCCCGCCGATGAAGGGCGCGGATCTGGCCGGCGAGGTCTCCACGGACAAGCCGTATGTCGTTGCGGCGCATGGCGAAACGCGGTTCCGGGTCGCGGCGCTGGACCTGGGGATCAAGTCGAACACGCCGCGGCTGATGACGCAGCGGGGCATCGAGGTGCACGTGCTGCCTTCGAGCACGAGCGCGGAGGAACTGCTCGCGCTGGAGCCGGACGGGGTGTTCCTGTCCAACGGCCCGGGCGACCCGGCGACGACCGCGCACGCGACGGCGTTGACGAAAACCGTTCTGGAGCAGCGGATTCCGCTGTTCGGGATTTGTTTCGGCAACCAGATCCTCGGCCGCGCCTTGGGTTTGGGCACGTACAAGATGCGCTACGGACACCGGGGCATCAACATCCCGGTGATCGACGTGGCGACCGGCCGGGTCGCGATCACCGCGCAAAACCACGGTTTCGCCCTCGAAGGCGAGCCGGGCCAGCGGTTCGATTCCCCTTACGGGGCCGCGCAGATCAGCCACTACTGCCCGAACGACGACACCGTCGAAGGCGTGCGCGCGTTCGACGTGCCCGCGTTTTCCGTGCAGTACCACCCCGAAGCGGCCGCGGGTCCGCACGACGCCGCGCCCTTGTTCGATGAATTCGTTGACTTGATGGAGAAGAAGGCCTGATGCCGAAGAGGACGGACATCCAGCACGTGCTGGTGATCGGCTCCGGGCCGATCGTGATCGGGCAGGCGGCCGAGTTCGACTACTCGGGCACGCAGGCCTGCCGGGTGCTGCGCAGCGAGGGGCTGCGCGTGTCTCTGGTGAACTCGAACCCGGCGACGATCATGACGGACCCGGAGTTCGCGGACGCGACCTACATCGAGCCGGTGACGCCGGACTTCGTGGAGAAGGTCATCGCGGCGGAGCGCCCGGACGCGATCCTGGCGACGCTGGGCGGGCAGACCGCGCTGAACTGCGCGGTGGCGCTGCACGAGCGCGGCGTGCTGGAGAAGTACGGCGTGGAGCTGATCGGCGCGGACATCGACGCCATCCAGCGCGGCGAGGACCGGCAGAAGTTCAAGGACATCGTGCGCACCATCGGCGCGGAGGTCCCGCGCAGCCGGGTGTGCCACGACATGGACGAGGTTCGGTCCACGGTCGAGGAACTGGGCCTGCCGGTGGTCATCCGGCCGTCGTTCACGATGGGCGGCCTCGGCTCGGGCATGGCGCACACGCCCGAGGACCTGGAGCGGCTGGCCTCGACCGGGCTCACCGAGTCCCCGGTGACCGAGGTGCTGATCGAGGAGAGCGTGCTCGGCTGGAAGGAGTACGAGCTCGAGCTGATGCGCGACAAGCACGACAACGTCGTGGTCGTGTGCTCGATCGAGAACGTGGACGCGATGGGCGTGCACACCGGCGACTCGGTCACCGTCGCCCCGACGATGACGCTGACCGACCGCGAGTTCCAGGTGATGCGCGACGTCGGCATCGCGGTGCTGCGCGAGGTCGGCGTGGACACCGGCGGCTGCAACATCCAGTTCGCGTTCAACCCGGCCGACGGCCGGATGGTCGTGATCGAGATGAACCCGCGCGTGTCGCGAAGCAGTGCGCTGGCGTCGAAGGCGACCGGTTTCCCGATCGCGAAGATCGCGGCGAAGCTGGCGATCGGCTACACCCTCGACGAGATCCGCAACGACATCACCGGCGAGACCCCGGCGGCGTTCGAGCCGACGCTGGACTACGTGGTGGTGAAGGTGCCGCGGTTCGCGTTCGAGAAGTTCCCCGGCGCGGACCCCACGCTGACCACGACGATGAAGAGCGTCGGCGAGGCGATGTCGTTCGGCCGCAGTTTCCCGGAGGCGCTCGGGAAGGCGATGCGGTCGATCGAGACGAAGGCGACCGGGTTCTGGACGCTGCCCGACCCCGAGGGCGCGACGGTCGAGTCCACTTTGGACTCTCTGCGCACGCCGCACGAAGGCCGCCTCTACGAGGTGGAACTCGCGCTGCGACTCGGCGCGACGGTCGAGCAGGTGCACGAGGCGTCCGGGATCGACCCGTGGTTCATCGACCAGATCGCGCTGATCGGCGAGGTCGGCGCCGAGGTCCGCGACGCTCCGGTGCTCGACGGCGACCTGCTGCGGCGGGCGAAGCGCACCGGCCTGTCGGACCGCCAGATCGCCGCGCTGCGCCCCGAACTCGCGGGCGAGGACGGCGTGCGCGCGCTGCGGCACCGGCTGGGCGTGCGGCCGGTGTTCAAGACGGTCGACACCTGCGCGGCGGAGTTCGCGGCGAAGACGCCGTACCACTACTCGGCCTACGAGACCGACCCCGCGGCCGTCTCCGAGGTCGCCGCACAGGGCGACAAGCCGAAGGTGCTGATCCTCGGCTCCGGGCCGAACCGGATCGGGCAGGGCATCGAGTTCGACTACTCCTGCGTGCACGCGGCGATCGCGTTGCGCGAGGCCGGGTTCGAGGCCGTGATGGTCAACTGCAACCCGGAAACCGTGTCCACCGACTACGACACGAGCGACCGGCTGTACTTCGAGCCGCTGTCGTTCGAGGACGTGCTGGAGGTCGTGCACGCCGAGCAGCAGTCCGGCACCGTCGCCGGGGTGATCGTGCAGCTGGGCGGGCAGACCCCGCTCGGGCTCGCGCAGCGGCTGGCCGACGCCGGGGTCCCGGTCGTCGGGACGCCGCCGGAGGCGATCGACCTGGCCGAGGACCGCGGCGCGTTCGGCGAGGTGCTGACCGAGGCCGGGCTGCCCGCGCCGAAGTACGGCACGGCGACCTCGTTCGAGGGCGCGAAGCGGATCGCCGACGAGATCGGCTACCCGGTGCTGGTCCGCCCCTCCTACGTGCTGGGCGGGCGCGGCATGGAGATCGTCTACGACGAGGAATCCCTCGCCGGCTACATCCGCCGCGCCACCGAGGTCACGCCCGAGCACCCGGTGCTGGTGGACCGGTTCCTGGACGACGCCATCGAGATCGACGTCGACGCGCTGTTCGACGGCGAGGACCTCTACCTCGGCGGCGTCATGGAGCACATCGAGGAGGCCGGCATCCACTCCGGCGACTCCTCCTGCGCCCTGCCGCCGATCACCCTCGGCGCGCAGGACCTCGACGCGGTCCGCCGCTCCACCGAGGCCATCGCGCGCGGCGTCGGCGTCCGCGGCTTGCTCAACGTGCAGTACGCGCTCAAGGACGACGTGCTCTACGTCCTGGAAGCCAACCCGCGCGCCTCGCGCACCGTCCCGTTCGTCTCCAAGGCCACCGCCGTCCCGCTGGCGAAGGCCGCGGCGCTGGTGATGACCGGCTCGACGATCAAGGACCTGCGCGCCTCCGGCGTGCTGCCCGCCGAGGGCGACGGCGGCCGGATGCCCGCCGATTCGCCGGTCGCGGTCAAGGAAGCCGTGCTGCCCTTCCACCGGTTCCGCACGCCGGAAGGACACGGCGTCGACTCGCTGCTCGGCCCGGAAATGAAATCCACCGGCGAGGTCATGGGCGTCGACACCTCATTCGGGAAAGCATTCGCGAAATCGCAGAGCGGCGCCTACGGATCCCTTCCCACCTCGGGCCGGGTTTTCGTCTCCGTCGCCAACCGCGACAAGCGTTCGCTCGTCTTCCCGGTGAAGCGGCTGGCGGACCTCGGCTTCGAAATCCTCGCCACCTCCGGCACCGCGGAAGTGTTGCGGCGCAACGGAGTTGCCTGTTCGGTCGTGCGCAAGCACTCCGAGCCGGACCCGGGCACCGGCGAGCCGAACATCGTCGACGTGATCCTCGCCGGCGAGGTCAACATGGTGATCAACACGCCGTACGGAAACAGCGGGCCGCGCGTGGACGGTTACGAAATCCGGACCGCCGCGGTGTCGCGCGATATTCCGTGCGTCACCACGGTTCAGGGCGCGGCTGCGGCCGTGCACGGCATCGAAGCGCTTATCCGCGGCGACATCGGCGTGCGCAGCCTGCAGGACCTCCAGGCGGCCTTGAAGGCGACGTCGTGACCGCGCGCTTCGGGGCCCGGCTGGCCGAAGCGGTGGCCGCGCGCGGGCCGCTGTGCGCCGGGATCGACCCGCATCCGGGCCTGATCGAGTCGTGGGGCCTGCCGCTCGACGCGAGCGGGCTCGAACGCTTCGCGCTCAGCGCCGCGGAGGCGCTGGGCGAGGTGGCGGCGATCGTGAAGCCGCAGTCGGCGTTCTTCGAGGCGTTCGGGTCCGCCGGCGTGGCGGTGCTCGAACGCGTCGTGGACGTCGCCCACGACGCCGGAGCGCTCGTCCTGCTGGACGTGAAGCGCGGCGACATCGGTTCCACCATGGCGGCCTATACGGCGGCGTACGTGGCCGAGAAGGCGGCTTTCACCGCCGACGCGGCCACGGTGTCGCCGTACCTCGGCTTCGGTGCGCTCGACGCGGCTGTCGCGGCGGCGCGCGAAGCGGGCAACGGGCTCTTCGTTCTCGCGCGCACGTCCAACCCGGAAGCGAACGCGTTGCAGCGCGCGCGGCTCGAAGACGGCCGTACGGTCGCTCAGAGCGTCGTAGACGCTGCTGCGGACCACAATGCGGGTGCTGAGCCGTACGGCGACGTCGGCGTGGTTGTAGGGGCCACTGTGGCTCCTGGGGAAGTCGATCTCAGCCGGCTCAACGGACCGGTGCTCGCGCCCGGTTTCGGGGCGCAGGGGGCAACTGAGGCGGATTTGCGGGCAGTTTTCGGGGAAGGCCTTCCGGGCCTGCTCCCGGCGTCCTCGCGCGACCTGCTGCGCCACGGCCCGGACACCGGCGCGTTACGCCGTGCGGCCCAAGAGGTGAACGGCCGGTTGGCGGGACTGCGCGGAAAAGGCCAATAGCAGGCCCCGGAATCGCGCTCCACCAGCCACCCCCGCATTGTGGCCCCTGCTCAGGGGTGGGTACCGTCGCGTCACCCACCCAGATGTGAGAACTACCGGAGGAAAACGTGGCACTTCCCCAGCTGACAGAGGAACAGCGTGCTGCGGCGCTGGAGAAGGCCGCCGCCGCCCGCCGCATCCGTGCTGAGCTGAAGGAGCGGCTGAAGCGGGGCGGTACCACTCTGGTCGACGTGCTGAAGCAGGCCGAGGAGAACGAAGTCCTCGGCAAGATGAAGGTTTCGGCCTTGCTCGAGGCGCTCCCCGGCGTCGGCAAGGTGCGCGCCCAGCAGACGATGGAACGACTGGAGATCGCCCCCAGCCGCAGGCTCCGCGGGCTCGGCGACCGGCAGCGCAAGGCGCTGCTGGCCGAGTTCAGCGGCGAGTGAGCGGCGTCGGTCAGGACTACCCGGTGACCCGGGGCGCCGACCGCGGCGGTGAGCCGGTGGCAGGAGACTTCTCCCGCCCCCGGCTCACCGTCGTCTCCGGCCCTTCCGGAGTCGGGAAGTCGAGTGTGGTGGGACAGCTGCGCCTGCTGGAGCCGAACCTGTACTTCAGCGTTTCGGTGACGACGCGGGCGCCGCGGCCGGGCGAGGTCGACGGAAACCATTACCACTTCGTGGATTCCGCCGAATTCGACCGGATGGTGGCCGGGAGCCGGCTGCTGGAATGGGCCGAGTTCGCGGGCAACCGGTACGGCACGCCGCGCGAGCCGGTGGAGAAGGCCTTGGCCGACGGCCGTCCGGCGGTGCTGGAGATCGAACTGCAGGGCGCCCGGCAGGTCCGGGCCGCGATGCCGGAGGCGCGGCTGGTCATGCTGATGCCGCCGTCCTGGGAAGAACTGGTCGGCAGGCTCACCGGCCGCGGCACCGAGACCGAGGCCGCGGTGGCCGCCCGGCTGGCCGAGGCGGAACGCGAACTGGCCGCGGCGGGGGAGTTCGACGAACGGGTCGTGAACGCCGACGTCGAGGTCGCCGCGCGGCGGTTGCTAGACTTGATTACCGGCGGTGGCGATTCTGCCGCCGCTCGATGTGACGATACGGAGCACCACGAGTGACTGTGCAACAGGCGACGCTGGAAGAGCTCGAAGGCATCACCAACCCGCCGATCGACGACCTGCTCGAAAAGGTCTCCTCGAAGTACGCGCTGGTGATCTACTCGGCCAAGCGGGCCCGGCAGATCAACGACTACTACGCGCAGCTGGGCGAGGGCCTGCTGGAGTACGTCGGCCCGCTGGTCGAGCCCGGCCCCCGCGAGAAGCCGCTGTCGATCGCGCTGCGCGAGATCCACGGCGGGCTGCTCGAGCACACCGAGGGTGAATGACGCCAAGCCCAGGGTCGTCCTGGGCGTGGGCGGCGGCATCGCCGCCTACAAGGCGTGCGAGGTCCTGCGGGGCCTCACCGAATCCGGGCACGACGTCCGCGTCGTGCCCACCGAGGCCGCGCTGAACTTCGTCGGCGCGGCGACCTTCGAGGCGCTGTCCGGGAACCCGGTGCACACCGGGGTTTTCACCGAGGTGCCCGAGGTGCAGCACGTCCGGGTCGGCAAAGAGGCCGACCTCGTGCTGGTCGTCCCGGCGACCGCGAACCTGCTGGCCAAGGCCGCGCACGGGCTCGCCGACGACCTCCTGACGAACACCCTGCTCACCGCCCGGTGCCCGGTCGCCTTCTTCCCGGCGATGCACACCGAGATGTGGGAGCACCCGGCCACCCGCGACAACGTGGCGCTGCTGCGTTCGCGCGGCATGGTCGTCACCGAACCCGCGGCGGGCCGGTTGACGGGCGTCGACACCGGCAAGGGACGGCTCGCCGACCCGGCCGAGATCGTCGACCTGGCCCGCTTGCTGCTCGCCGAACCGCGCGCGCTGCCGCGAGACCTCGAAGGCCTCCGCGTGGTGATCTCCGCGGGCGGCACCCGCGAACCGCTCGACCCGGTCCGGTTTCTCGGCAACCGCTCGTCCGGCAAACAGGGCTTCGCCCTCGCCCGGGTCGCCGCGCAGCGCGGAGCCGAGGTGACGCTGGTCGCCGGGCACACCGACGAACTCCCCGCCCCGGCGGGCGCGACGCTGCACCGCGTGTCCACCGCGGAAGAAATGCGCAAAGCGGTGCATTCCGCCGCGGCCGACGCGGATGTCGTCGTGATGGCCGCCGCGGTCGCGGATTTCCGGCCCGCCACGCGCGCCGACCACAAGATCAAGAAGTCCGACGACAGCCCGGACCCGGTCATCACGCTCGACCGCAACGCCGACATCCTCGCCGAAGTGGTGCGAGGACGGCGTTCCGGGCAGATCGTGGTGGGTTTCGCGGCGGAAACCGGTGACGAGAACGGCAGTGTGCTCGACCACGCCCGCGCGAAACTTCGCCGCAAGGGCGCGGATCTGCTCGTGGTCAACGCGGTCGGCGACGGCAAGGCTTTCGGCACCGAGGACAACGCGGGCTGGCTGCTCGCCTCGGACGGCGCCGAGCAGGTCATCGCACAGGGAGCCAAAGCCCGCCTGGCGGCCACATTGTGGGATGCCGTAACAGCGTTGATCCAGCGTCGACTCTAGCTACAGGCCCGCTGGGTAGGGTGGGCTGTGCCAGGAGCGCCTGAAATACCGGTGGGGCGCCATCGCTTGACCGAGGGAAGTGACGAGGTCGTGTCTGCGTCCACGAAAAGGCTGTTCACGTCGGAATCCGTGACTGAGGGCCACCCCGACAAGATCTGTGACGCCATCAGCGACTCGATCCTCGACGGCCTGCTGACCAAGGACCCGCGCAGCCGGGTCGCCGTCGAGACCCTGATCACGACGGGCCAGGTGCACGTCGCGGGCGAGGTGACGACCGAGGCGTACGCGGACATCCCCACCATCGTGCGGGACGTCATCCTGCGCATCGGCTACGACTCGTCGGCCAAAGGCTTCGACGGCAACTCCTGCGGCGTGAACGTGGCGATCGGGTCGCAGTCGCCCGACATCGCCCAGGGCGTCGACACGGCGTACGAGTCGCGCGTGGAATCGGACGAGGACGAGATCAACCGCCAGGGCGCGGGCGACCAGGGCCTGATGTTCGGCTACGCCTGCTCGGACACGCCCGAGCTGATGCCGCTCCCGATCGCGCTCGCGCACCGCCTCTCGCGCCGGCTGACCGCGGTCCGCAAGGACGGCGTGCTGCCGTACCTGCGCCCGGATGGCAAGACCCAGGTCACCATCGAGTACGCGGGCGAACAGCCGGTGCGGCTCGACACCGTCGTGGTCTCCACCCAGCACGCGGACGGGATCGACCTGGAGCAGATGCTCGGCGTCGACGTGCGCAAGCACGTCGTGGAGCCGGAGCTGGCCGAGCTGGGCCTCGACACCGACAGCACCCGCCTCCTGGTGAACCCCACCGGCCGCTTCGTGATCGGCGGCCCGATGGGCGACGCGGGCCTCACCGGCCGCAAAATCATCGTCGACACCTACGGCGGCATGGCCCGCCACGGCGGCGGCGCGTTCTCCGGCAAGGACCCGTCCAAGGTGGACCGCTCCGCCGCGTACGCGATGCGCTGGGTGGCCAAGAACGTGGTCGCGGCCGGGCTTGCCGGACGGGTCGAGGTGCAGGTGGCGTACGCGATCGGCAAGGCCGCTCCCGTGGGCCTGTTCGTCGAGACCTTCGGCACCGAAACGGTCGACCCGACCAAGATCCAGTCGGCCATCAGCGAGGTCTTCGACCTGCGCCCCGCCGCGATCATCCGCGACCTGGACCTGCTGCGCCCGATCTACGCCCCGACCGCGGCCTACGGCCACTTCGGCCGCCCGGACCTGAACCTCCCCTGGGAAAGCACCGCCCGCGCAGACGCCCTGCGCTCCCTGGCCGGCGCCTGAGCCTTTTTCGGTCTGTGAAGGGCTCCTTGAGGGAATCTAATTCCCTCAAGGAGCCCTTCACAGCTTTGTGGGGCGGCCGAAGTCCGTGAGGGGAACCCTCACAGACTCAGAGTCCCTCAGGGTTCCCCTCACGGACGCCCCCGCAGCCGACGCACCCACCGAGCCAGACAACCAGCTCTATACCGCCGCCGACGCACCCAACCATCGAGGCAGTCAGCTCTATACCGCCGCCGATGCACCCAACGATCGAG
Source organism: Amycolatopsis sp. NPDC059235 (assembly GCF_042754125.1). Taxonomy (NCBI): domain Bacteria; kingdom Bacillati; phylum Actinomycetota; class Actinomycetes; order Pseudonocardiales; family Pseudonocardiaceae; genus Amycolatopsis; species Amycolatopsis sp. NPDC059235. The sequence goes on along the minus strand of NZ_JBHZAG010000077.1, from coordinate 101 downwards.
GCACCCAGCCCTGCCCCAACCCCGATACGAAGCCTCCCTGCGGTTCGGGGGGGGGTTTGAAAGCATCATTAACCCCATGAAAAACACACCCCCAACCACCA
>NZ_JBHZAG010000076.1:0-49511 GCF_042754125.1 Amycolatopsis sp. NPDC059235 | reverse complement strand
TGATGACGGTCTGAGGGTGGTTGTCAAGGCTGGAAAGATGCCTTGACAACCACCCTCAGACCGCATTTTGGCTTCGTATCGGGGTGCGGGGGTGGGGTGGGTGCCTCGATCGTTGAGTGCACCGGCTGCGGTTTCGTGGTTGGTGAGCGAGCGGGTCGTGAGGGGAACCCTCAGGGAATCAGAGTCCCTCAGGGGCCCCCTCACGGACTTCGCCGTCCCTGAAGTCCGTGAAGGGCTCCTTGAGGGAATTACATTCCCTCAAGGAGCCCTTCACGGCATTCGGTAGTCAGCGGGTGGCGGTGGCGGGGGTCCAGAGGGCGTCGATTTCTCGTTCCGCCGCGGTCAGGCTTTCCGCGGCGTGCGAGCGGAATTCCGCCAGTGCGGGGTTGACGTCCGCCATGGTGAATTCTGCGGTAATAAAGCGCGGTTCGAGGCCTGTCAGGGAAAGGCCGTGCGGGAGCCAGCCTTCTGCGTGGTCCCAGCCGTGCCTTGGGGATCCTTCTCCGTAGCCGCCGCCTCGGCTGGCCAGCACCAGGAGTTCTCGGCCGGTTCCTAGCACTGACGGGTCGTCGCCCGCGGAGGCGATCAGGCGGTCTACCCAGGCTTTCACCGAGCTGGGGGCGCCGTAGTTGTAGAGCGGCAGGCCCAGCAGGACGGTGTCCGCGGCCAGTACCTCAGCCGCCAAGTCTTCGCCGATTCGGGCGGCTTCGCGGTGGGCCGCGGTGTGCTCGGACGACGGGGTGATGCGGGCTTCCCAGGCCAGTGGGTCCAGGTGCGGGATGGGGTTCGCCGCGAGATCTCGGTAGGTCACCGTCCCGTCCGGGTGGGCTGCGCGCCAGGCCTGAGCAGCACGGGCGCTGAGTTTGCGGCTTACCGAGCGGTCGCCGTTGATGCTGGAGTCGAGGTGCAGCAGGTGTGCCATGTCGATGACCGTCCGTAGATAGTTTGTGTTGGACAAACCATTTATAGCACGGCAGCTACCCGGGGTGTCTCGTAGAATGGACAGATGGCTCCGCTGCCGCTCGTCGCCCAGGCTCCGCGCAGGTCTGGTGCGTTGCTCGAGCACTTCGCGCGACGGATCCGGCTGCGCGCGGAAACCGTGCTGGCTCCGTTCGGGCTGCGGCCTCGGCACCTGATCGCGCTGACCGTCCTTCAGACCCGTGGTTCGAGCACTCAGCAGTCCCTCGCGCAGATCCTCGAGATGGACAGCACCAACGTCGTCGGCCTGCTCAACGACCTCGAAGCCGACCAGCTGATCGAGCGGCGGCGCTCGCCGGAGGACCGCAGGCGTCACGTTGTCGTGCTGACCGAGCGCGGGGCGAAGGAGCTGGCCCGGGCCGAGGCCGCGCTCGCGGCGGTCGAGGACGAGGTTTTCGCGGCGCTTGACCCTGACCAGCGCGAACAGCTCTACAACTTGCTGTTGCAGGCGGCTTCGGGAACGGTCGACAGCAGCTCTTGCACGGAGGAACCTCCGGCCTGCTGAAACGGGGAGGGGGCAGCGAAATGGACGGTGCCGCCGAGCGGCTGGCGAAGTACCGCGCGATGCGCAACTTCGCGAAGACCGACGAGCCGTCCGGTGCGAACGCCCCCAAGGAACCTGGCTACCGGTTCGTCGTGCAGCGGCATCGGGCGCGGCGGAAGCATTACGACTTCCGGCTCGAGCTGGGTGGCGTGCTGGTCAGCTGGGCGGTGCCGAAGGGGCCGACGCTCGACCCGAAGGCGCGGCGGATGGCGGTGCACGTGGAGGACCATCCGCTGGAGTACGCCGATTTCGAGGGCGTGATCCCACACGGTGAGTACGGCGGCGGCGACGTGATCGTGTGGGATCGCGGGCGCTGGGAGCCGGTCGACACCGATGATCCCGAGCAGGCGCTCGCGGACGGGAACCTGCACTTCGACCTGTTCGGCGAGAAGCTGGCCGGACGCTTCGTGTTGATCCACCCGAAGCGGGACGGCGACGGGAAGCAGTGGTTTCTGCTGCACAAGCAGGACGACCACGCGACGACGGGCTGGGACGCGGAGGATCATCCGAAGTCGGTGAAGAGCGGGCTCACCAACGACGAGATCGCCGCGGCGCCGCCTGCGTTGTGGCGGGGCGATTTGCCCGCGGCCGAGGCGGAAGTGCCGTTGCATCCGGTGTTCGAGCCAGCGTCGGAGGACGAACTCAAAGCGCTGAGCGAGCTCGGCAAACAGGGCACGTGGACGGTCGCCGGGCGGCAGTTGAAGGTCACCAACCTCGACAAGACGTTGATCCCCGGTCGCGAGGGCGAAGCGCCGATCACCAAACGCGAGCTGATCGAGTACTACACCCGGATCGCGCCGACGATGCTCCCCTACCTCGCCGGCCGCGCGCTCAACACCAACCGGTTCCCCGGCGGCGTCGGCAAACCCGGTTTCTGGCACAAGGAAGTGCCCGACCACGCGCCGGAGTGGCTGCACCGCTGGCATTACGAGGCAGCCGACCCCGGCGACGTGCAGCAGTACCTCGTGCCCTCCGGCGTCGCGGATCTGGCCTGGCTGGCCAATTTCGCCGCGCTGGAGCTGCACGCCTGGACGTCGCGCACGTCCGACGTCGAGCATCCGACCTGGCTGCTGTTCGACATCGACCCCGGTTCCGAAACGTCCTTCGACGACGTGCTCGCGCTCGCCCGGCTGCACCGCGCCGCGCTCGACCACTTCGGGCTCGTCGGGCGGCCGAAGACGACCGGGCAGCGCGGCATTCAGATCTGGGTGCCGGTCGAGCCGCGGTATACGTATGCCGAGACTCGGGCGTGGGCGGAAACCGTGTCGAAGTCGATCGGCAAGACCCTGCCGGACCTGGTGAGCTGGGCGTGGCACAAGGACCGCCGCGGCGGCCTGGCGCGGCTCGACTACACGCAGAACGTGCTGAACAAAACCCTCGTCGCGCCGTACAGCGTGCGGCCGAAGCCGGGGGCGCCGGTGTCCGTCCCGCTGGAGTGGGACGAACTCGACGACCCCGACCTCACTCCGGATCGGTGGACGATCCGGACGGTGCTCGATCGCGTGGCGAAGACGGGAGATCCGTTCGCGCAACTGCTGGACGTGCACCAACGCCTGCCGCGGCTGTCGTGAAGATCCCCGCCGCGGCAACGACAGCGAAGCCGATCAGCAGGTAGCGCGCGGACGTCACCATCGACGGTGCGCCCACATTCACCAGCAGACCGGCGATCGACGCGCCGAACGCGGTCGCCATCGTGAGCACGGTCGCGATCGCGGCCGCCGCTTGCTGACCGCTGGCCATCGCGGCGACCGACAGGTGCGGCATGGCGATGCCGATCCCGGTGCCACCAATCAGAAGCACGACCAGCCACGCCAAGACTGAAGCGTTTTCCCGCTGCAGCAAGGCAAGTACGACGAACGCGAGAGCCAGCAGCGTCGGTCCGGCCAGGCAGAGCAGACGGACTCGGCGTGCTGACGAACTGACTATCTGACTCGCCGACCAGCCGAACGACAGTGCGGCGGAGAAGAATCCCGCTGCGGCAGGCGGTAATCCGCCGAGATGCTGGCCGAACAGCGGCAGGAACGATTCCACCGAGACTCCGGCCGCGAGGCACATGATGGTCAGGTAGATCCACCTCAGCGACGAGGTGCGCTCGTAGGTCGCAGCGGGCAGCACGCGGATCGCGGCGCGCTTCTCGACGAGCAGAAATGCCAGCACGAAGCCAAATCCCAGCACGATGAACGCGGCCATCGCGACGATGTTCGTCAAGATTCCGGCGACACTCACCGCCCCAACCGCGCCCACGACGGCTACCAGCGCGAAGGCTGGCACGGGGGTCGTCTCGCCGCTTCGCTCATTGCGCGGAAGCGCCCGCGGCACCAACGCAGCGATCACGACCGCCGCGACCGCCAGCACGACGAACGCCGCCCGCCACGAGCCGAATTGGGCGAACAGCCCGCCGAGCGCAGGGCCGACGAGGTTGCCGACGCCGAACATCGCCGAGATCAACGCGCTCCCCCGCGCCCACAACTGCCGCGGCAGCGCCGAATGAATCACCGCGAACCCGAGCCCGGTCAGCAATCCCGCGCCCAATCCCTGCACTCCGCGCCCGGCCAGCAGCACCGGCATCGCCGGGCTCACCGCGCAAACCACCGAGCCCGCCGCGAAAACACCGAACCCGAGGTAGTACGCCGCCGCGTTGCCGAGCCGCGCGAGCGCCCGGCTGACGAACATCGTCGCGACGACCTGCGCGACCAGGAACGCCGTCATGTTCCAGGCGTAGAGCCGTTCCCCGCCGATGTCGGCGACCGCGGTCGGCAAAAGGCTTGCCGCCACATAGATGTTGACCGCGCCGACGAGCACACCGCCGGCCAGCACGACCGCGGTGCTGAAGTGCGCTCCCAATTCGCGCCACGAACCCACTCGCTTCTCCTCCCGGATGCTTCATGCGGTCGCATCATCTCCGGGCGGGAGACCCCGGTAATCAGACAAATCTGGCGTGACCTGCGTCACCTTCAGCGTTTGGTGAGCACCACCAGATAGCGACACGGCTGGGTTCCGGGGTTCTCGTACGCGCAGTCGACCGGGCGGCCGAGCTGGAGGCAGTCGCCTTCGCCGAGTTCGTGCACCACTTCGCCTTCGTGGAAGCGCAATTGGCCGGACAGCACCCAAATCTGATGGTCGGCGAAGACGTAGGACTCCGCAGGGAAACCCGCTTTCGCGCCGGGCGGCAGGTCGACCTCCACGAGCTCGGTCGCCCCGCGCCCGGGCGGCGAGACCGCGCGGCGCACGTAGCCGGTGACCGGGTCCTGCCAGGTCGCTTGGTCCTCGCGACGAGCGAGACGGCGGTCGTCGTCACCCTCCGCACGGGCCACCAGTTCGGACAACGAAAGCCCGAGCGCGGCAGCGAGCCTGCTGAGCAGTACCGCCGTCGGCTGCGCCTCGCCGCGTTCGATTTTCCCGATCATGGCGCGGGAAACCCCGGAGCGTTCAGCGAGCGTGCCCGCCGAAAGTTCGCGGTCCTGACGGGCTTCGCGCAGCGCCGCGGCGAGCGAAGCGGAGAGGGGATCGGTCACAGCTATCGACTATAGCAGCGGATCGTGTCTACTATCGTGAACATGTTGATCCGACCTGCCGAAGAACGGGACGCCGAGGCCTGCGCGGCGATCTACGCGCCGTACGTCCGGGAAACCGCGATCACCTTCGAGACCGAACCGCCGACGCCGACGGAAATGGCCGCGCGGATCGCGAAGGCGACGAAGTCGTATGCGTGGTTGGTGCTGGAAATCGACGGCGCGGTCGTCGGGTATGCGTATGGCAGCCCGTACAAGGAGCGCGCTGCTTACCGGTGGTCGTGCGAGGTGAGCGTCTACCTGGCCCAGGACCGCCGACGCGCGGGTGGCGGGAAAGCCTTGTACGAAGCCCTTTTCGCCCGCCTCGCCGAACGCGGCTTGCGCACCGCGGTGGCCGGGATGACCCAGCCGAACGAACCCAGCGTCGGACTCCACAAAGCGATGGGCTTCGAACTCATCGGAACCTGGCGCAAAATCGGCTGGAAACACGGCGCCTGGCGCGACGTCACCTGGATGCAACGCGAACTCGCCCCCACCACAGACGCCACCCCAGAGGAACCGCGCTAATCCACCCCGAGATCCAGTTCCTCGATGTCGTGTTCAAGCCGGGCCCGCCAGGACCACTTCGGTTCCGTCCAGTCGGTGTCCGACGGCGGCGGCTCCCCCAGCGGCAGCGCCGGGTCGACCACGCCGTGCGTCACCCGGTAGGCCAGCGCCGATGTCGCCGCGCGGATCCACTTGTCGCCTGCCGCTCCCGAAGGCGGCGCGACTCCGAACGCGTGCGTGAACCACACCGGCAGCAGCGCGCTCGACCCGATCGCCTCGGTGATCCGTTCGCGCAGCCGGGAATGCAGCTCTTCCCAATCACGCTCGCACTTCTCGATCTGCGGCAGCACCCGCGTCCGTGTCACCTCGTCCGCGGCCAGAAGCTGTTGCGCCGCTTCGGCATCCTGCCGCGCGGCGGGCAGCTGACGGTCCAGCACACCACGCCGTCGAGCGACCACTTCGGACAGTCGCGACTCCGCGTCGTCCCGTTCCGGCGTGCCGCGCTCGGCTGTCGCCAGCGCCTCCAGCACGCCGATCAACGCTACTTCGCACTCCGCCAACGCTTTCTGCGCCTGAGGAAGCCGAGCGAGGTCCTCTTCGTGCGGCCGGCGCTGGCTCGGCGTGAGCAGCTGCGCGGCGAGGCTGTGCCGCCGTTCCGCTTCGGCGGCGAGCTGTCGCAGCCGCGGGCCGACGTCGTCCAGGTCGACTACCGGGACCTTCTCCGACACCCGCACCGCGCGTTCGAGCACCAGCAAACGCTGCCGGAGCCGTTCTAGCTGCCGGGCGGTGTGGTCCAGGCGGGTTTCGTGCCGGGAATGCGTTTCGGTGAACGACTCGACGGTCTCGCGCAGTTCGGAAAGGTCGCGGACGGTCCGGCTTTCCAGATCGTCGACAGTCTCTTGCATACCGCCGACGGTGTCGGTGAGAGCAACCAGTTCCGGATCGGCCTCCGGGCCTTCCTCGGCCGGGTAGTACTCGGTGTCGCGGTAGTACTCGGAGTAGGTCACCGCGCCTCCTGCACCAGAAACGCCACGGTCGCGACAGTGGCGAGCGCCGCCAGAATGACCATGATCGGCTGGACGGCCGGCCCGGCCCCGATGAGCGCGACCGCGGTGAAGATCGCCGCCAAAGCACCGCTGTACGCGGCCCGCTGCCGCCGGTTGACCATCAGCGGCGTCGGCCCGAGCGGACCGAACGCGATCCGCAAGCCGGCACCCAGCAACGGCAACGCGAGCAGCAGCCAGACCACGTTGAGCGCGCCGAACAGCATCATCGCGCCGCTCACCATCCCGACCGCGACCGGTGCGACCGCCAGGTACAGCGTCGTCCGCTGCACCTTGCCGCGCTTGGCTTCCAGCCGGGCGAGCCGCACCTGCTCGACGGCGGCGTCGACTTCCTTCTCGGTGCTCAGCAGCGCCTCCGCCCGCTCGACCAAGGCGTCGAGCGTCTGCGTGCGTTCGTCGTCCGCCTGGTCCGGCAGCTGCGCCAGACCCGCGCGAATCTCACGGCGGAGCGCGGACGCGCGCGCCATCACGTGGTCGCGCTGGTCCTCTGCGGGCGTAGTCACCTCGCCACTGTAGGTACGAAACGCACCGAACCCGGGGAACGACGCGACTTCGAGCCAGCGCGTCCGGTCAAAGCCGCAGCAAGTCCCGGCCGACGACCACCTCGCCGCCGAACCCGGCCGCGGCGTGCTCGCGCCAGACCTCGTCGGGAATGTCCGCATCAGTCGGCACGAAATGCGACAGCACGAGAGTCGCGACGCCCGCTTCCTTAGCAAGCGCTCCGACCCGCTCGACGCTCGTGTGGCTCGCCAGCAGATGGTTCCGCAGCGTCGCGCCGTTGAACTGGCTCACCATCTCGTCGACCGCCGGCACGTGCATAACCTCGTGCACCAGGACATCCGCGCCCGCAGCGAGCCGCACCAGGTTCTCGCACGGCGCGGTGTCGCCGGAAATCACGATGGACCGGTCCTCGGTGTCCACGCGATAGGCGAAGGCGTCGACAATCGGCGGATGATCCACGCGAGCCGCGGTGATCCGCACGTTCTCGTCCTCGAAGACCACGCCGTCCGTCGTGATTTCGTGCGGATCGAGCAGCTCGTCCAGCGGACGCAAGCCCTCGTCGACGACCCGGGTGTCGATGTCGAAGCGGTTCATCGCGAGGAAATGCCGGGTCATCTCCGCGAGCGGCGGCGGGCCGAACGCGGGGACCTGATGGTCCAGGTTCGCCGCCCAGCCCAGCAGATAGAGGTTTCCGTAGTCGGCGTTGTGGTCGGAGTGGTGATGCGTGATGCCGACCGCGCGCAGCGAGTCCAGCTTGATTCCCGCGTGCACCAGCTGCCGGGCGACGCCGTTGCCGCAGTCGATCACATAGGTCGCGCCGTTGACGACGATCGCCTGCGCCGGAGCGCTCCGGGTGCGTTTCGGCGCGGGGCCGCCCGCCGTGCCGAGAAGGATCAGCTGCGTGGTCATGCCCGCTCGCTTTCGAGGTTGAAGGAATCTGTTCGCGGCTGGCGACCGCGCCGGCGGATGTCGTCAGCGCTTCTTGCGCCGGATCTTGATCGCCCGCAGGTCGGTGACCGCGTAGTTCAGGTCCCGATACGGCAGTCCGTGCTCGGCCAACGCGGCGGTCGCGCCGTCTTTGGCCGCGCGTTCGTCGTCGTCCGGACCGGCCGGGACCTGGCAGCGGAAGGTGAACGCCGTCGCGTTGACGTCGTAGCTGAACGTGCCTTCCTCGGTGAAGGCGACGTCGGTCTTGGCCTCCAGCACCGCACGGGCGCTCTCGTCGAGAGCGTCGAATTTGCCGCGGATGATCACGCGGAACGCGTCCATGTCAGGCGTCCTTCCGGGTCGCATAGGTCAGTACTTGGTCGCTGAGCAGGCCTTCTACCGCGTCGAGGAGCCTCGATGCCGCCTCCGCGATGTCGTCCGGCCGCTCTCCGGTGACGGTGCGTTTGCCGATCTCGCCGTACAGCAGGCTGTGCATCCAGCCGATCTGCGCGGCGATCAGCCCGGGTACCGGATCGTCCGGTGCCGCACCGGTTTCCGCGGTCAGCAGGTCGGCGAGTTCGGCGACCATCTGCTGACCGAGTTCCTGCAGCCGGGCGGCGAGCGTGGGCGCGGCCAGCATCATCGGCAGCACCCGGCCGAACCCCGGGCTGAGCCCGATCGTCCGCGAGCGCTGCCGGATCTCGTCGCGCAGACGGTCCAGCACCGCGCGTGCCGCGGACACTCCCGGCCCGCGCGCCTGCACGATCTCGGCCAGCCGTCCCGCGGACGCTTCCGACGGCGGCAGCACCAGGTCTTCCTTGACGCGGAAGTGGTTGTAGACCGTGTTGACCGCGACGTCGGCGGCCTCCGCCACCTCGGCGATCGTGACGGCGTCGAATCCGCGCTCGACGAACATGCGCAGCGCGGTTTCCGCGATCCGCCGCACCGTCTCCTGCTTCTTCCGCTCCCGAAGTCCCACGCCGAAGAGTGAAGCAGACTCCAAACTTGGTGTCGACTCCATTTACTCTCCGAGATCTCCTGGATATCGGGGAGATCCCGGAGGACGCGGCGGTGGCCGGCGCGGCATCATCGACGAGGTGCGGATCGGCTTGCTGGGCCCGCTGGAGGTCCGGAACGACGACGGTGCCGCAGTCGAGATCGCCGGTGCCCGATTGCGGACGCTGCTGAGCGCCCTCGCCCTGGAGCCCGGCCGGGTCGTCTCGGCCGGGCGGCTGGTCGACGCCGTCTGGGGGACGCGTCCGCCGGCCACGGCCAACGCGTTGCAAGCTCTCGTCTCGCGGCTCCGCCGGGCCGGGACACGGCTCGATTCCACGCCGTCGGGCTACCGGCTGCCCGAGGCGACCGTGGACGCGGCGCGGTTCGAGGAGCTGGTCACCGCGGCCAGGACGGCTCCGGACGAGAAGCGCGTCGTGCTGCTGCGCGAGGCGCTGAACCTGTGGCGCGGCCCGGCGCTCGGCGATGTCTCCGACGCGCAGTTCTTCCAGGGCCACATCGTGCGGCTCAATGAGCTGCGGCTTTCCGCCACCGAGGAGTTCGCCGAGGCCGTCCTCCGGCTGGGGCACGGCGCGGATCTCGTCGAAGAGCTGTCGAGACTGGTGGCCGAACATCCGCTGCGCGAACGGCTGACCGCGGCGTTGATGCTCTCGCTGCAAGCCGCCGGACGCCCGGCCGAAGCGTTGCAGGTGTTCGCGCGGATCCGGATGGCGCTGGCGGATGAGCTCGGCGCTGACCCGGCACCCGAATTGTCCGCCGCGCACACCAGAATCCTCCGCGAAACGGTGGCCGACGAGGACGAGGCGCGCACGAACCTGCGAGCCGGGCTGACCAGTTTCGTCGGCCGGACCACCGAGGTCACGCGCGTGGCGAAACTGGTCGGCGAGTACCGGCTGACCACGCTGACCGGGCCGGGTGGAGCCGGAAAAACCCGGCTGGCCACGGAAACCGGACGACATCTGCTGTCCGAACGCGGCGGCGTGTGGTTCGCCGAACTGGCCCCGCTCGCCGACGGCGCGGACGTCCCGCAGGCCGTACTAGACGCGCTGGGCCTGCGCGAACAGATGTACTCCGGAACGCTCGCCATCGGCACTCCGCGCGAGCGGGCGGCAAGGGCGCTGCGCGACCGGGACGCGGTGCTGGTGCTCGACAATTGCGAGCACGTCATCGAAGCCGCCGCGGAACTGGCCGAACACTTGCTCGGCGAATGCCCGCGGCTGCGCATTCTCGCGACCAGCCGGGAACCGCTGGCAGTCACTGGCGAAGCGCTCTGGCCGGTCGAACCGCTGACATTGCCTGCGGAAAACGCGACATCCGTCGAAGCGATGTCGTGCGCCTCGGTGCGGCTGCTGGCCGATCGCGCCGCCGCCGTGCGGCCGGGATTCACCGTCGATGAGTCCACTGTGGATGAAGTGGTGCGGATCTGCCGGGCACTCGACGGAATGCCCCTCGCGGTGGAACTCGCCGCGGCCCGGCTCCGGTCGCTGACCGTGTCGCAGCTGGCCGCCCGCCTTGATGACCGGTTCCGCCTGCTCACCGCGGGCAGCCGGACCGCGTTGCCGCGGCATCGCACGCTGCGCGCGGTGGTCGACTGGAGCTGGGACCTGCTGGAACCGGACGAACGACAGCTGCTGCGCCGGTTGTCGGTGTTCTCCGGCGGGGCGACCGCCGACGCCGCGGAAGCGGTCTGCGGCGGTACGTCCGAGCTGCTCAGCGCCTTAGTCGACAAATCGCTACTGACCGTTTCCGAGGACGCCGAGCCGCGCTACCGGATGCTCGAGACGATCAAAGCGTACGGCTTGGAGCAGCTCGATCTGGCCGACGAACGCTCGGAACTGCGGCAGGCGCATGCCGAGTGGTTCGCCCGCTTCGCCGAAACCGGCGACAAATACCTGCGCCGCGCCGAGCAGATCGAATGGCTGGCCCGCTTCGCCGCCGAGCACGGCAACCTGATCTCGGCGGCGCGCGGCGCCATCGCCGCTCGCGAAGCCTCGACGTCGTTGCGGCTGGCGACGTCGTGCGCGTGGTTCTGGATGCTGACCGGACACAAAACCGAGGCGCAGGAACTGATCGAAGCGGCGCTGGCGTTGCCCGGTGACGCGGATCGCGAACTGCGCGCGATGGGATACGCGATGGCCGCGTTGTTGCTGACCATCGGGATGAGCACCGAAACCTCCGCCGACGAGTTGGGCCGCAAAGCACTCGAACTCAGCCGCGACAGCAAGAATTCCTTGCTGCGGTCCATCATCCCGGTGTTCACGCGCACCGCGGACAGCGGCGCTGTCGAGTCCACATTGGACGAGCTGCTGGCCGACGACGACCCGTGGCTGCGCGCGCATGCCCGGCTGCATCGGGCGCGGTCGCAGCTGAACCTCCGGCACGATTCGGCCGCGCAAGAAGCCGACGTCCGCGAGGCCGTCCGGCTGTTCCGGCGGTGCGGGGAGCGCTGGGGAATGTCGCTGGCGCTGAACAGCCTGGCCGACGTCGTCGCCCGCCGCGGAGAGCTGGAGGAAGCCGTTGCGTGCTACGAGGAATCGATCCAAGTCGTGTCGGAAATCGGTTCGGCCGAGGACGTCCTGTTCGCCCGCGGACGGCAAGCACACCTGTTCTGGCAACTCGGCGACGAGGCAGCGGCGGCGGCCGCGGTAACCGCCGCCGAACGCGACGCGCGGAGTGTGCCGTTCCCAGATTCGCTCGCGTTCCTGGCGCAGACGAAAGCGGAGCTGGCCCGCTGGCGCGGTGATCCGGCGGAAGCGCGGTCGGAGTTGAACCGCGCCGAAGCCCTGTTGAGCGAATCCGAGCCGCATCCGTTGTTCCGCGCGATGATCCAGCATTCGCACGCCTACCTGGACGCCCAGACCGGCGACCTGCCCGCGGCCAGGGACCGCCGCCGCGAAGCCCTCGCCTTGGCCGCCGAAGCCGGCGAGGTGCTGTATCTGGCGATCGTCCTCCTGGGCGTCGCCGACCATGCCCTGCGCGTCAACCGCCCAGTCGCCGCCGCTGATCTCTTGGCCGCCGCACACGGCCTCCTCGGTGGTCCGCATCTGGCTCTTCCTGACGCGACCGCTCTCGAAGCCGCCGTTCAGGCCGAACCATCAGGCACAGTCGACGATCCGATCGCCCTCGCTTTCGACGTCCTCAGTTGATTCGGGAAGCCACCGCAGCGCAAGCACTCCCAGCCCCGCGCAAAGCACCGCCGCAACACCCATCGCGACATGCAATCCGCTCACCACAGCCTCCTTCTCAGCTGCGGCCCCCTCCGGTGCCAGCAACCGAAAAACGAACGCCGCCACCGAACCCAGCAACGCGATCCCCAGCGCATGACCGATCTCATTGGCCGTCTCGCTGATCGCTCCCGCCGAACCGGCCCGGTCAGCCGGGACCGCGCCGACCGCCGTGTCCGCGACGAGCGAGAACGAGATCCCGTAGCCGAAACCGGCGACCACCGTCGAGGCGACGAACCATCCGGCCCCGCCGGTGACGGTGGTCGCCAGCAGCAACCCCAGCCCCAGCGCGATCGCGAAATGACACGTCACCAACGCAGCCCGGCTCCCGATCCGCGCCGCGAGCGCCGGGGTGAGGACGCACGTCGCGGTCAGGGCGACCGCGCCCGGAAGCGCGAGCAGCGCCGCGTGGAGCACGGACAATCCCAGCACCGACTGGAGATACACCCCGGTCAGATACGCCGCCGCCGACCACGCGAACAGGGACAGCACCCCGGTGATCACGGCGACGGTGAACACCTTCTCGCGGAACAGGCTCACGTCGAGGAGCGGATACTCCAACGTCCGCTGCCGCAGCACGAACCACGTCAGCACCCCGGCTCCGGCGACGCCCGCGAACGCCACCGGCCAAGAAGGACCGTAGGCGGCGAATTCCTTGACCGCGTAGACCGCTAGCAGCAATCCGCCCGCGGACAAGGCGATGCTGAGCAGATCGACCTTGCCCGGCCGGGTCGTCCTGGCCTCCCGGAGCACCACCGGCGCGGCCGCGAGGAACACCGCGACGACCGGCAGATTGACCAGGAACACCGACCCCCAGCCGAATCGGCTCAGCAGCAGCCCGCCGAGAATCGGGCCGATCGCGAAGCCCGCGGCGAACGTCGCGGCGAAGATCCCGATCGCCCTGGCCCGGCGCCGCGGCTCGGGAAACAATTCGCTGAGCACCGCGAGCCCCGAGGGCAACAGCGTCGCGCCGCCAAGCCCCATCAGCACACGACAGCCGATGAGCCATTCCGGCGTCGGCGCGAACGCGGCACCGGCCGAACCCGCCCCGAAGACCGCGACGCCGATCATCAGCAGTTTGCGCCGCCCGTACCGGTCGCCGAGGCTGCCGAACGCGATGAGCAGCGAGCCGACCGCGAACCCGTAGCTGTCGAGGATCCACAGGGCCTGCTCGGCGGTCGGGGCGAGGGCGCGGGTGATGGTCGGCATGGTCAGGAACAGGATCGAGCCGTCCATCGAGACCAGCAGGACCGGTCCGAGCACCACGAGCAGTCCCAGCCAGGCACGGCGAGTTTCCGTCATGCCCCCGATCCTCGGAACCCGCGGCCGCTCTCGGCCAGCACCGGCGATGAGTACCCCTCGCAGGTGCAGGCACTGTTCTGCCGGGTTGCCTACGATCAAGACCATGCAGACCGAAACCCTCGGCGTGTTCCTCAAGACCCGCCGCGACCGCGTGACGCCGGACGCCGCCGGGATGCGGACGTACGGCACGCTCCGCCGGGTTCCCGGTCTGCGCCGGGAGGAACTCGCCCAGCTCGCGGGCGTCAGCGCCGGCTACTACACGCGGCTGGAGCAGGACCAGTCCGGCACCGCGTCGCCGCAGGTCCTCGACGCGCTCGCACGGGTGCTCAACCTCGACGAGACCGAGTCGAGCCACCTGCACAACCTCGCGCGGCGCTGCGGAGTCCCCCGGCTGGTGCGGCCCGCGCCGGAAACGCTGGACCCGCACGTCGCGACCCTGCTGCACGCGCTGAGCGACAGCGTCCCCGCGATCGTCCTCGGCCGCCGCGGCGACGTGCTCGGCTGGAACCGCACCGGCCACCTCCTGCACGCAGAACATCTCGACTACTCCGCACCGGACTCGCCCGAGACCCGCCCGTCGATCCCGCGGATGTTCTTCCTCGACCCGCTGCACCGCGACCGGTACTGCAACTGGGCGGAGATGGCCCGCACCCACGTCGGCTACCTGCGCCTGATGTCCGGCAAGCACCCGACCGACGCCCGGCTCGCGGAGCTGATCGGCGAACTCGCCATGGGCAGCCCGGAATTCGCCGCGCTGTGGGCGACCGGCGACGTGGTGGACTGCACGAGCGGCCCGATGGACCTGCGCCACCCGACGCTCGGCCACGTGAACATCGACTACCAGGTCTGGCTCCAGCCCGACAGCCCCGACCACCAACTGGAGGCTTACACCCCGCGCGACGCCGCTTCCCGGGACGCGCTGCGGCTGCTGGAGGTCGCTTCCCGCTAACAGTCAGCGGAACCACCCTGTCCGCGGCGTTCGATATGGCATCATCCGCCGGTGACCGGCGAGCGGAGCGACCCGCACTCCATCGGGGAGGAAGACCTCGCGGACTTCGATTCCTGGACCGCACAAGCCGCGCTCGCCTCCCTCATCGACGAAACGCTCGGCTCGCCCGCGGTCATCCAGCTCCTTGCCCGCGAATCGCTGCGGACCGAAATCGTGCGCGAAGAACTGTTCGCGAACGAGACTCTCCTCGCGAAGATCCGGACGCTGCAGGACCAGGTCATGGCCGAAGGCGACCGCGGTTTCCGTCCGCGAAACCGTGCGGCGTCGCCGCGCGAGGTGGTCTGGCTGATCGTCGCGGTGCTGCTCGGGCTCGCCTACCTCAGCCTGATGAGCGCGGCGTGGAGCCAGCTTCCCCTGTTCCTCCGGATCTTCGCCGGGCTGATGATGCCGTGCGTCCTGTTCGCCACCGGCGCGCTCGCGGTCCGCAAGGTCACCTCGTTGCGCGAGTGGATCAACCCGGAATCCATGCAGTTCCACGAGGAGCAATTCGGCCTCGGACCGCGTCGTTCGTTCGCCGCGCGCGAGATCGTGCTGCCCGAGGTCCGCGACGTCATTTCCGCGCATCGGCGGCTGCATTTCGGCACGACACTGGTTTTCGACCAGCAATACGACCTCGGCGAGGAGGACAGCAGCCGGATCGTGCCGACGGCGGCGGCGAAACGGCTCCGGCGCGTCCTCGAACGCGCGGGCTCCGGCGCGGTCGCGCTCGGCGGGCAACGCGGGTCCGGCAAGACCACCGCGATCCGTTCCATGCAACGAGGTCTGTTGCACGGCAGCGAAAACCCGGCGCCGCTGGTCGTGGTCGCCTCCGCGCCCGCCACCTACGACGCCCGCGATTTCGTGCTGCACTTGCACAAACTGCTGTGCCAAGCCGTCCTCGCCCGGATCCGGCAGGTGCTGGGACCGGGAACCGGCTGGCGATGGTGGGCCCGCCGGGTCCTGCGCGGGTCGGTCGACCTCGTCGGGTCGGCCGCGCTCGGCTGGGCGATTGGCAGCGTGCTGTGGAACGGCGACTTCCCCGCCGAACTGTGGAAAAACCTTACCCGGCTCCAGTTCCCGAATCTGCTTGGTCCGTTATGGACAGAGCAGCCGGTACCCAACCGGATCGCACTGGCCGCAGTCGCCGTCCTCACGCTCCGCTGGGTAGCGAAACTCCTCACGGCAACAGTCGGCGCACTGGTACTCCTCCTGCGACGGAAGTCGTCAGCCGGACCCCGCGCGCTGCAAGCCGAAGCGCGCCGCCAGCTGCTCCGGATCCAGTATCTGCTGACCTACACCACCGGCTGGTCGGGCAAACTCGCCGTGCCGGCGGGCGGCGAACTGGGCCGCACCCGGACCACGCAGCGGGCTGAACAGCAGCTGACCCATCCGGAAGTCGTGGATGAGTTCCGCGCGTTCGCCCAGCTGACCGCCGAGTCGTTGCGCGCGGAAGGGATCACCGACCGGGTCGTGGTCGCCATCGACGAGCTGGACAAGATCGGCGAGCAGGACAAGGCCCAGCAGCTGGTGAACGACATCAAGGGCATCTTCGGCGTGCCCGGCTGCCTGTATTTCGTGGCGGTGTCCGACGACGCGGTGCTCAGCTTCGAACAACGCGGCCTCGCCGTGCGCGACGCGTTCGACAGCGCGTTTTCCGAGGTGGTGCGCCTGGAATCGTTCACCCTCGACGAAAGCAGGCTGTGGATCGCGCAACGGCTGCCCGGCGTCCCGGAGCAGTTCTGCTACCTCGGCCACTGCCTCTCCGGCGGCCTGCCGCGCGACCTGCGCCGCACGACGATCGACATGGTGGACGTGACGACCGAACACTACGAGCCGTCGCTGTCGACCGTCACCGGCATCCTCGTCTGCACCGACCTGGCGGCCAAGTCGAGCGGCTTCACCGCGCAAGCTCGCGGGCTCCCGCAGACACCCGAACTGGCGGAGCTGTGGCCGAAACTGCTCCGCATCCCCGACACCCGCGAGGCAGTCGAACTCGCCGAACTAGCCGCCTCGTTATATGAAGGCGCAACGCCCGACTTGGCCGACGCGGTCAACCGGCTGCGTCTGCACAGCAGCGCGTTCGTCCTCTTCTGCGCCACCGTCCTGGACATGTTCACCGACGCCCTCACCAAGTCCCGCCTCACGCCGGCCCTGCACGAACTGGCCATCGCCCGGCGGCGGCTCGCGTTAGACCCGCACCTCGCGTGGGCCGTCCTGAACGACTTCCGCAAGGCACACGACCTCCCGCTGCCCGGCCGGGCATAACCAACCCTTCTGGATCACGGAACAACCAGCTCTTGGACTTCTCGCCGCGCCCCTTCTAGCGTTGCGTCCATGACCACCTACGTCCTCGTCCCCGGTGCCTGCCACGGCGGCTGGTGCTTCGACCGGCTCGCCGGCCAGCTGCGCGACCGCGGCCACCGCGTGCTCCCGCTGACGCTCACCGGCCTCAGCGAACGGCAGCACCTGCTGAACGGCGGGGTCAACCTCGACACCCACATCGAGGACGTCGTGCGCATGCTGCAGGCCGAACAGGTCGAACGCGCGGTGCTGGTCGGCCACAGCTACGGCGGGATGGTCATCACCGGCGCCGCCGACCGAGCGCCGGAACTGGTCGATTCACTGGTGTACCTCGACGCTTTCGTCCCGGAAAACGGCGGCTCCTGCTGGAGTTTGACCGATGACCGGCAGCGCGAGTGGTACCTGAGCGTCGGCGAGACCGGGTACGCCGTGCCGCCGCTGCCGTTCTTCGACCCGCGCGCTTCGGCGCATCCGCTGGCGTCGCTGCTCCAGTCGATCCGGCTGGACGCGGACCTGAGCCGATTCCGCCGCCGGGACTATGTGTACGCGCGGATTTGGGACGGCGGGTCGCCCTTCGAGCCGACTTACCGGCGGCTCGTCGACGATCCACAGTGGAATGTCCACGCGTTGGACAGCAAGCATGACGTGATGCGCGATGCGCCCGAAGAGCTGCTGCGGATTCTTCTCGACGCTGCGGTCTAGGGCGGTGCTCTGCGGGTTCGGGGTGTGCTCGGTCTTGCGCCCCAATGTGGCGTTGGGTGCGCTGAACGCACCGAACGCCACATTGGGTGCGTCGCATGCACCCAATGCCACATTGGGGTTTTCTCGGTAGTGGGCCTTGGGGAGCTCCGTGAAGGACGTGAGCGGGGAGCGGCGCGGCGTGGGTCGGCCGCATCGCCGCAACTGCCCGCGGCCCCGCGCCGCATGCCACCGCGCAACCCTGCGGGGAGACCCCGGTTTGCGCGGGGTTCTCGCGTCGCGCGGCCGCCACACACCCACCACTGAGAAACCTCATTGGGGCGCTCGCTACCGCAGGCAGCCAGCCCGGGTGTCCGCGCTAACCGGCATAAACACTCATGAGCCCAACGAAGGAACCCGCTCCCCCACCGGCGGCGGCCCAGGCGGCGTCCCGTCCCCGAACGGACGCCCGCCCAGTTCCTCCCGCCCATGCGGCGTAAGCCACCCCGCGAGCTCCGGCCCCAGCGGCACGACCCCGGTCGGGTTCACATTCCGGTGCACCACGTAGTAATGCTCCTTGATCTGCCCGAAATCGATCGTGTCCCCGAACCCGGGCGTCTGGAACAGATCCCGCGCGTACGCCCACAGCACCGGCATCTCCGTGAGTTTCTGCCGGTTGCACTTGAAATGCCCGTGGTACACCGCGTCGAATCGCACCAGCGTCGTGAACAGGCGCACGTCCGCCTCGGTGATCGTGTCTCCCACCAGGTACCGCTGGCCGGCCAGCCGCTCGGAAAGCCAATCCAGCCGGGAGAACAACGCGCGGTACGCCTCCTCGTAAGCCTCCTGCGAGGTCGCGAAACCCGCCTTGTACACCCCGTTGTTGACGTCCCGGAACACCTTCTCCGCGACGTCCTCGATCTCGTCGCGCAGCCGTTCCGGATACAGCTCCGGCGCGCCGTCCCGGTGGTAGGCGCCCCATTCCAGTGACAGGTCCACGGTCATCTGCTTGAAGTCGTTGGTCACGATCTGCCCACTCGGGACATCCACAATGGACGGCACGGTGATCCCGCGCGGATAGTCCGGGTACCGGGCGAAAAACGCCTCCTGCAGCCGTTCGATGCCGAGCACCGGGTCGCGGCCGCCGGGGTCGAGGTCGAAGGTCCAGCTGCGCTCGTCGTGCGTCGGACCGCACAGGCCCATCGACAGCACCCCTTCGAGACCCAGCAGCCTGCGCACGATCGACGCGCGGTTGGCCCACGGGCACGCTCGCGCGATCACCAGGCGGTAGCGGTCCGGCTCCACCGGCCAGCCGTCGCGGCCGTCGGCGGTGACGCGGTCGGAGATGTAGTTCGTGTCGCGCTTGAACTCACCCTGGTCGGGCATCGGAAGCCTTTCGTCGGGGGCGGGTCAGTCGTCCGGGCAGGCCGAACAGTCCGGCGGCTCCAGCGCGGCGGCCAGCCGGGCGAGGATCGGGCCCGCGGCGCGGACCTCCTCGGGCGAGAGGTGGTCGAACAGGAACGATCGCACGCGATCGAGGTGCCCGGGGTACGCGGCGGCGAGCTTCGCCCGTCCGAGTTCGGTGAGCGTCGCGTGCGCGGCCCGGCGGTCCTGCGGGCACTTCACCTTCCGGACCAGGCCCCGGCGCACCATCGCCTCCACGACCCGGCTGATCCGGCTCAGCGACAGCGCCGTGGACTCCGCCAGATCGGTGAGCCGCAGCCTGCCTTCGGCCGCTTCCGAGAGCGACACGAGCACGGTGTAATCGGTCAGCGAGACGCCGTTGTCGTGCGCGAACTGGTCGTCGAGCGCCCTCGGCAGGACTGTGACGACGCGCATCAGCGGACGCCACACTGCCTCCTCTTCACTGGTCAGGGGGGTTCTGTTCACCACAGAGGGGGAGTATATCCGACACTTGCTCGCGCAATCAGTTATTGTGGGCTACAGTGCTAGTTGAACACTCAACCAAGGACCCGAAGGAACGGAACACATGACCAGCGCGACCACCTACGCCCACCTGACCGGCACCTACACGATCGACGGCTCGCACAGCCGGATCGGCTTCGTCGCCCGCCACGCCATGGTCACCAAGGTCCGCGGCTCCTTCAACGAGTTCGAAGGCTCGTTCACCCTGGACGGCAAGAACCCGGCGAACTCCAGCGCCAGCATCACCATCCAGAGCAAGAGCGTCGACACCCGCAACGCGGACCGCGACGGCCACCTGCGCAACAACGACTTCCTGTCCTGCGACGAGTTCCCGACCATCTCCTTCACCTCCACCGGGATCACGCAGACCGGCGAGGACACCTTCGACGTGACCGGCGACCTGACCATCAAGGACGTCACCAAGTCGGTCACCGTCCCGTTCGAGTTCGGCGGCTCCGCGAAGGACCCGTTCGGCAACGACCGCGTCGGCTTCGAGGGCTCGACCTCGATCAACCGCAGCGACTACAACGTGAAGTTCAACGCCGCGCTCGAGACCGGCGGCGTGCTGGTCTCGGACAAGATCACCCTCGAGTTCGAGATCTCCGCGATCAAGAACGCCTGAACGAACAGCAGGTGAAGGGTTCCGGAACCGGAGCCCTTCACCGTGCCGCCCGGTCAGTCGCAGGTCAGTCGCGGGGCCTCAGACGTCGAGCGCGGTGCCGTAGAGCCGCTCGGTGGGGAGCCGGATCACGACTCGCCGCTCCTCCACCTGCTGTTTCAGGAGCGCCTCCGCGTCCTCGGGCCGCGCGGCCGCGGGAAGCATCGCGAGCAACTCCTGCCCGACCGCGTCGCCGGGAACCTCGGTGACCTCGGAAACCTCCGCCTGCCCCTCCGCGACCGCGAACGACCACACGTCGCCGCCCTGAACGTGCAGCGTCGCGCGCGGGTTGCGGCGCAGGTGGCCGACCTTGCTGCGGTCGGCAGTCTTCGAGAAACGCACCATCCGGGCGTCCGGATCCCAGCTGTACAGCATGGTCGTCAGATGCGGCTGACCACTGCGTTTGATCGTGGCGAGCGTGCCGAACCGCTGCTGGCCAAGCAAGGCCGAGAGGGCTTCGTCAGACAGCTGCCGGGGTGCGGGTCCTTGACTCATGCCAGGCCCAACTCGCCGCCGGCCTGGCGAATTTCCGCCCGGCACCCCTATTTTCCGGCGCGCAACCCGGCGATCCCCACCTCTAGCGCGGCTTCGAGATGCTCCGCCTCCCCGGTGGTCAGCAGCATCAACACCCCGCCCTGCACCCCCGCCAGCAGCGCCGACGCCGCCTGTTTCGGGTCCAACCCGGGCCGGATCTCCCCCGCCGCACGCAGGTTCTCGATCCCCGCGGTCAGTTCGCCAAGCCAGCGCTGCATCAGCTGCGTCACCACCGCCTGCGCGCCCGGCGTATTGCGGCCGATCTGCGACATCACCACATTCAACGGACAGTGCTTGCCCTGCTCGGTGTAGTGCCCGAGCACCACCTTCTGCCAGGTCCGGAAGTCGTCCCAGGTGCGCAGCGTGCCGAGCGACGGCTGCTGCACCTCCAGCACCCGGTCCGCTTCCCAGCGCGCGACGGCCAGCAGCAGTTCTTCCTTGCCGTCCGGGAAGTAGTGGAACAGCTGGCTTTTGCTGGTCGCGGTCTGCGCGCGGACGTCGTCCAGCGTCGTCGCGAGCACTCCCCGCTCGCGGATCACCTCGGCCGCGCCTTCCACGATCCGTTGCCGCGTGGCCTCGCCCTTGCGCGTGAGCGTCATCGCCTGCCTCCTGAATGGACCTGCTGGTCCACTCTAGAACGCGGCGCCTCCGTCGGACCAGGACGTCTGGCCGAAGTCCTCGTCGTCCACCGGCGCACGACGCGGCCGGGGCCGTTCAGGTTCCGAAGGTTCCGGAACCTCTACCACCTCAGGCTCCTCGGCGACGGCCGCAGCTTCCGGAGTCCCCTTGGGCCAAACGCAAGGCGACGTCGCACCCAAGTACAGCTTGCCAAGTTCGTTGGCCTGCAAAGACATGTCGAAGCCGTCCCGCTCATTGCGCGCGAAGACGTACTGGTCGGTGGGCCGCCGGTCGGTCAGCACGGTGAAGCCGTGTCCCTGCCACCACTTCACGACGGCCTCGAACTGAGCCTTGAAAGTGTCCGGTTCGAGGCCGGTCACCTCGTAGGTGGCGGAGATCTCGAAGCGCCCCGCCGGACCGTTGTCGGTCGGGTCAGTGCATTCGGAACGGTTGCGGGAGAACAGTTCCTTGGCGGCGGGCGCGGGCAGCGCGGAGAACGCGCCGCGCACGTAGTCCTCGACCCGGTCGCGGGCTTCGTTTTCGGTGATCGTGGGATTCATGGCTTCACCTCCTGGGGAGCAGGCTACGAGAGGAAGGGCGGCGAGGCAGGCCAGCGCGGTGCGGCGCGCCGTCACGCCGGCAACCCGGCGATGATCCGGCCGAAACTGCGCAGCGACGGGTTGTTGTCCTCCCAGTATTGGCTGTGCGCGGCCCCGGACAGCCCGCCCTCGTACCACGGGCCCTTGTCGCCCGGCGCCGATTCGAAGACCTGCCCGCCGAAGTCGCCGCCCGCCGGGCTCGGGCCGAGCGGGTCGTGGCCGGGAAGCCCGATGTTGGTGATCTTGATGAGGTCGTGTTTCGCGACCGTCGAGTGCACGTGCTGGGCGACCTGGTCCTGCGGCACGCCGTCGAGATGCAGCTGGTTCGCGTGCTCGACGCCGACGCCGGGGCTGCCGACGAAGATCAGATCGTCCGCGTTGAGCCCGCCGTCGCGAGCCGCGTGGCCGATCACCGTCGTGCCGTAGCTGTGGCCAAGCACGGTGTTGTGCGACGGTGCGCCCTCATGCGACGCGCGCAGGCCGTCCTCGAATTTCGACAGCTGGTCCTTGCCGCCGTCGGCGTATTTCTCGCTGGCGGCGTCCACCAGCTCATTCGGCGCGTCATAACCGACCCAGGTGATCACCGACGTCGACGGCGAGCCCGCCATCGTCGCGGACTGCCACATTTTGTCCGACCGGCCGAGGTCGCCGCCGATCTTGGCCAGTTCGCTGCCGGTTCCAGGAACATACGTCGCGACATTCGCCGCGGTGTCCGGATTTCCGGCCGCGACCACCGCGGTGCCGTCGCCGCTGACGTCAAGGGAGATCAGGAAAGCCGGAGGTTTGCCGTCACCGGTGGCCGCGAGCCGGTCGCGAATCGCGGTGAGGCCGCGCAGCTGGGCGTCGTCGCCCTTCCGCTTGTCGATTTCCTGTTGCAGCACAACGCGATTCGCCGCGTCGCGATCGACAACCGGAATGCCGTCGAGATTGCGGATCAGATCCGGGTTGTCCCGCAGGATCGAGGACTGCGCGGAGTCGGACAGGCTGTCCCACCACGCCTTGTTCTCCGCCGGAGTGCCGTTCGGTTTCGGCTGGCTGCTCGTCGCCATCGCCAGCGCGACGACCCCGGAGCCACCGCTTTCGCCGTTCGTCGCGCGGTCGAGCACGACGGTCAGATCCGCGTCGACCCCGGTGGCCTCACGGAGAATCTGGCCGACCCGGTCAGCGATCTCGGCCTGTCGCCCGGATTCACCGCTGACCCCGCCGCCGTCGTCGATCCGCATTCCGTTGCGCGAGGCGAAATCGTCGACCTCGCGCACCGCGGAACTGATCCGCTCGACCGCCAGCTGCGCGTCGTGCACCCCGCGCCGGACCGCCGACACATCAGTGGCCAGCTGCCGCAATTCCGTTGCCAGCGCGGTACCTTTGGTTTTGGCCGCATCCGCCGAGTCGCCTTGCCAGGAACCGAACTTCGTCATGGCGTCGGCGTCGTCGTTCGCCCCGGTGAGCCGGGCGGCCCGGGTGCCGAGCGCGTCGACCGCCGAAGCGAGGTCGGCGGGGTTCCAGCGCCGGACGTCTCCCCAAGTGATCATCGGCCCGCCGCCGCGATCTTGCCGGTCGCGTTCTGGTCGGTGTCGCGGTAGCCGGCCGCGGCCTGGTCGAGGTTCCCCGCATAGGCCTCGGTGTCGGCTGTCCACTTCGGAACGGCGCGCCCCCAGGTGTCGGACAGCCGATCCGCCGCGGCCACGCTCGTGCCGCCGGACAGCCCGACTCCGGCGAGCGCGCCCGCGAGGTCGACCGCCCGCACGGTCGCCGCCGCCTGATGCGCCCGCCCGGCCGCGGTCGCGACCTCCGCCGGAGCGACCTCGAAACCCGTTCCCATGCGCATCTCCCCCACCGCGGCGACCGGACGACCCGTACGACGGACGTCCGCGGCACCCGGTTCCGCACAGTTCGACCTTCGCGAAAACTCCTGCCATGATTCCCCCGCCACGGCTCTGACCTGCGCAAACCCTCGCCTAGCTTGTCCACATATGTGAACGCTAGTCACGTGACTGAATAGTTATCAGCCCGCGTCTTGCCCGCCGCTGACCAGCGTGTGACTGTGTACGGCGAAGTTCGTACCGGAGCGGGCCAAGCCGGCACGTGACGAGGAAAGGCGTTGCGCGGCGGCGGGTTCAGCCGTTCCGCAGTGCTGGACCAGTCCGGCAGTCCTTGTCCCTCGACCCCCACTCGTCCGGCCCGGACGGCGCTGGCCTCCCGGTCAGCGGACCAGGACCGGCCGGCCATCCCGGAAAGAGACGGCTCGGCAATGACACAGACAGCCGCGGCGCGGCGGCCCATCGGCAGAACGACGCTGTATTTCTTCGGTGCCCTCGGCGGCATCCTGTTCGGTTACGACCTCGGCGTGATTTCCGGGGTGTTGCCGTTCATCGGGAAACTCTGGGGCCTGTCCGGTTGGGACAAGGGCGTCATCACGGCGAGCATTTCGATCGGCGCGATCGTCGGCGCGAGTTTCTCCTCGCGGCTCAACGAAAGGCTCGGCCGCCGCCGGACGATCATGGTCGCGGCCGTCGTCGTCATCATCGGCACGATCGCGGCCACCTTCTCGCCGACGTTCGCGTTGCTGATCATTTCCCGGCTCGTGATCGGCGTCGGCATCGGCCTGTCGTCCTCGACCGTCCCGACCTATCTGTCGGAACTCGCCCCGGCGCGGCTGCGCGGGGCGATGGGCGCGCTGAACCAGATCTTCATCGTGCTCGGCATCCTGATCGCGTTCCTGGTCAGCTACGGGCTCGGCACGTCGGGCAACTGGCGGCTGATGTTCGCCGGCGCGATCGTGCCCGCGGTGATCCTGCTGGCGGGCCTGGTGTTCCTGCCCGAAACGCCGCGCTGGCTCGTCGCGAACGGCCAGGAGGAACAGGCCCGCGCGGTCCTGCTCAGCTCGCACGGCGGCGGCGTGAACGTCGACGAGGAGATCGGCACGATCCGCGAGGTCATCCGGCTCGACTCGGAATCGGCGAAGACCCGCTTCCGCGACCTGCTGACGCCGACCGTGCGGCCGATGCTCGTGGTGGCCCTGCTGCTCGCGATGGGCCAGCAGTTCAGCGGCGTGAACGCGGTGAACGCGTACTTCCCGACGATGCTGATCGGCCTCGGCTTCGCGACCCAGGCGGCGCTGCTGTCCGGCGTGCTGCTGGGCGTGACCAAGTTCCTGTTCACCGCGTGGGTCGTGTTCGTGGTCGACCGGTGGGGCCGCAAGCCGCTGCTGCTGATCGGCAACGTGCTGATGGTGCTGACCCTCGTCGCGGCCGGGTTCATCGTGCTGGAAGTCCACGACACGGCGACCAAGGGCATCCTGATGCTGGTCGCGATGGTGCTCTACCTGGTCGGCTACGAACTGGGCTGGGGCGCGGTCGTCTGGGTGATGATGGCCGAGGTGTTCCCGCTGAAGGTCCGCGCGGCGGGCATGGGCGTGAGCAGCGTCGTGCTGTGGGCCGCGACCGGCATCATCAGCGCCGTGTTCCCGATCATCTCTGACCCCGGCGCGCTCGGCCTCGGCGGTTCGATGTTCCTGTTCGCGGGCATCAACGTGATCCTGTTCTTCCTCACGAAGTGGCTCGTCCCGGAAACCAAGGGCCGCACGCTGGAGGAAATCGAACTCGACCTGCGCGGACGGACGCACGCGAAGGCGCGCGCCTGAATTTCCTCTCGGGGCACAGCCGGGCGGCAGGGGATTTCCCTTGCCGCCCGGCTGTTTTTATCGCCCGAGCAGGCGATACCGCCGGGTGGCGAGCGGCAGGAAGATCGCGGTCAGCAGCGCGGGCCACGCCATCGCGAGCAGCACGGAATGCTCCGCCGCCCAGCCATTCGCGGCCCACGCGGGATTGCCGGAGAGCTCGCGCACCGCGGAAGCCGTTGCGGTGAGCGGATTCCAGGTCGCGACCGCGCTGAGCCAGGCAGGCATGGTGTCCGGGGAAACGAAAACGCCGGACAGGAATCCGACCGGCCACACCAGCACCTGCACCGAAACCGCGGACTCCGGGGTCTTCAGCAGCAGCCCGAGGTAGATCCCGACCCAGACGAAGGCGAAGCGCAGCCACAACAGCAGCCCGACCGCGCCCAGCACGGACATCTGCTGCGGACGCCATCCCAGCGCGAGCCCGGCCCCCATCATCACGACGAGCCCGGCGACCGCGCTGATCAGGTCGGCGAGACAACGTCCGGTCAGCACGGCGAGCCCGCTGACCGGCATCGCCCGGATCCGTTCGGTGACGCCCTTCGAGGCGTCGGAGGTCACCGCGAGGACCGTGGATTCCAGCCCGAACAGCATGGTCATCGCGAGCATGCCGGGGATGAGGAAGTCGATGTACGCGCCGTCCCGGATGGCCATCGCACCACCGAAAAGCTGGCCGAACATCACCACGATCAGGACCGGGAACAGCAGCGTGACCGCGATCGAAACCGGGCGTTGCTTCCAGTGCACCAGAATGCGGCGGGTCAGGACGGCGGTGTGCGTCGGCCAGGACACGTGCGCGGGTGCTGCGGCGGGGATGGTCATCGAGCCTCCTCGGGGACGGCGGGCGAGGTTGTCCGGGAAGCCGCCTGCCGCCCCTCCTCGGGCGTGCGAGCGTGGCCGGTCAGGTGCAGGAAGACCTCGTCGAGCGTCGGCTTGCGGACGACCGTCTCGACCCGGTCCGGACCGACCTTCGCCTTCAGCTCGTCCGGCGTGCCCGCGGCGACGACCCGTCCCGCGTCGAGCACCGCGATCCGGTCGGCGAGCTGGTCGGCCTCCTCCAGATACTGCGTGGTCAGCAGCACCGTGGTGCCGGTGCCGGCCAGCGCCCGGACGTCCGCCCACACATCGATGCGAGCGGCCGGGTCGAGTCCGGTCGTGGGCTCGTCCAGGAAGAGCACCGCCGGGTTCAGCAGAAGCCCCGCGGCCAGGTCCAGCTTGCGCCGCATGCCGCCGGAGTAGCCGGAGACAGACCGGCCCGCCGCTTCGGCGAGACCGAACCGCTCCAGCAGCTCCGTCGCCCGCGCCCGAGCCGCCCGCGACGGCAACCCGCCGAGCCTTCCGAAGAGTTCGAGGTTCTGCCTGCCGGTCAGGATCTCGTCCACCGAGGCGTTCTGCCCGACCAGCCCGATCCGCCGCCGCACCTCGTCCGGATCGGCGACCGCGTCGAAACCGGCCACCCGCACCTCGCCGGCGTCCGGCCGCAGCAACGTCGTCAGGATCCGCACCGCCGTCGTCTTGCCCGCGCCGTTGGGACCGAGCAGGCCGCACACCGTCCCCGGCTCCACCCGCAGGTCAAACCCGTCCAACGCCGCCCGTTCGCCATACCTCTTCTGCACTCCACGCGCCAGCAGCCCGCTTTCTCCGTATGCCATACGAAGAAGGCTAGCACAACACTCCGTATGTCCTACGGAGTAAAGTTCCTATGCTGGTCACGTGACGACTGACGGCACCAACGGCGACCCCGCCGCGACGATCGCGCTGCTGTGGGGCACCCGCCAGCTGCCGAAGCGCGGCCCGAAGCACGGCCTGACCCCCGCGCGGATCGTCGACGCGGCGGTGGAGGTCGCCGACACCGAACAGGACCTCGCGACGCTGTCGATGCGCCGGGTGGCCGAATCGCTGGGCGTCGGGACGATGTCGCTGTACACCTATGTCGCGTCGCGCGCGGAACTGGTCGAAGCGATGGTCGACGCGGTCTACGGCGAAGCGGTAGCCGAACTGTCCGAAATAGACGCCGACGACTGGCGCGACGGCCTCCGCCGCGTCGCCGCCGTCAACTGGGCGATGTACCTGCGGCATCCGTGGCTGCTGCAGGTCTTCTCCGGCCGTCCGACGCTGGGCCCCAACGCGATCGCGAAGTACGACCTGGAGCTGGCCGTCGTCGACGGCATCGGCCTGGCGGACGTGGAAATGGACTCGACGATCACCCTGGTCACCACGCACGTGGAAGGCCTGGCGCGCCGCAAGGTCGAAGCCGCGCGCATCGTGCGGCAGACCGGAATGACCGACCAGCAATGGTGGGCCGCGACCGCCCCCGCACTGGCCGAGGTCTACGAGCCGAGGCGCTTCCCGGTCGCGGATCGGGTCGGCACCGCCGCCGGACAGACCCACCAGGCTCCGTACAGCGTCGACCACGAGTACGCGTTCGGCCTGGACCGCCTGATCGAAGGCATTTCCGCGCTGGTCAACCGATCCGCTGGGTAGCTTTTTCTGGCGCACCCTTCCGCCCGAGCACCGCCCCCGCGCTCGCGAGACCCACGCAGACCAGCGCCACCCATTGCACCGCGCGCAAGTGCTCCCCGAGCACCAGCACCCCAGCGAGCCCCGCACTCGCCGGCTCCAGACTGGCCAACACCCCGACCGTCCGGGCGGGCAGCCTGCGCAAAGCCGCCAACTCCAACGAATACGGCACCACCGCCGATAGCGCGGCCACCACCACACCGACCAGCAACACCCGAGGCGTCGCCAGCCGAACGCCTTGGTCGATTACCCCGAACGGCACCGAAAGGATGGCGGCCCAAGCCAACGCCAGAGCGAGCGGACCCCCTCCCGCACTCCTCGCCCCCGCGCGCTTACTGAGCAGGAAGTAAGCAGCCATGCACGCCCCAGACGCCAACGCGAGAGCCACGCCCGCGAGCGGAAAACTGACGCCATGCGGGGTGTAGAACAGCCACACGCCCCCTCCGGCCAAAAGCGCGCAGGCGACGTCGCTTAGACGCCTCGAAGCGAGCAAGGCCAGGGAAATCGGCCCCAACAACTGCAGCGCACTAGCCAACCCCAACGGCAGGAACGTCAACGCGGGATAGATCAAATTCATCCCCGCGATCGCCGTACCGAAGCCGAGGATCACCCCTCTTTCCGCCCAGCCGCGCGGCACCGAAGGCCGATACAGAACCAGCAAAACCACCGCGGCCAGCCCTAGCCTCAAAGCCACGACGCCAGATGCGCCAACCTCCTCGGACAGCTGCTTCCCTACTGCTTGTCCAAATTGGACACTCAGCACACTCCCCAGCATCAGCGCCGGAGCAGGCAAATCCCTCATGCCCTCCAGGCTTGTGCCCGGAAGCGTGCACGTCCAACGAATCTTTCCGCACGAAACCGTTTAGCCTGGACTACATGATCGATCACCGGTTGCATGTCCTGCGGACCCTCGCCGAGTACGGAACAGTGACCGCGACCGCTTCCACGTTGCATCTCACGCCGTCCGCAGTCTCCCAGCAATTGCGTTTGCTGGCCCGGGATCTGGACGTGGAACTCCTTGCGCCGCACGGCCGTCGAGTACAACTGACCCCAGCCGCACGCATCGTGCTTCGCCACGCCGACACCCTGCGACTCCAATGGGAAGCCGCCCGCGCAGAACTCGCCGCGGAGGACGCGGAACTCCGCGGCACACTGCGTCTGTGCGGCGTTTCCTCGGCACTGGCAACCCTCGCCGCTCCCGCCGTCGCCAGCCTGCGCAAGACGCATCCGCTGATAGAACCGCAAATCACCGAAGAGGAAAGCGTCGACTGCTACCGCCTGCTGCTAGCCGACGAGTCCGACATCGCCCTGGTCCTGCCCGGCCCGGAAGCACCGCCGGTCACCGACTCCCGCTTCGAACAGACATCGCTGACGACCGACCGCCAAGACCTGCTCGTCGCCGCGACCCACCCACTCGCCCGGCGCACCGGAATCGAACTCGCCGAGGCGGCCGATCAGCCGTGGATTGTCAAGAAGCACAACAACGACACTTATCCCTTGGTGACCGCCGCGTGCTTCACGCCTCGGATCGTCCATGAGGTGAAGGAATGGTACGCAGTCTCAGCCCTAGTCGCGGAAGGGCTCGGAGTGTGCCTGATGCCGCGGATCGTGCCGCTGCCTCCGCATGCGGTTAAGCGGATTCCGCTGCGGGGAACCTCCATTCCTACTCGCCGATTGCTGACCGCTGTTCGTCGTGGCAGCAGCAGTCATCCACTCGTCCGCGCGGGCCTTGACGCACTGCGCGCGGTCGCCGGTTGATCAGGTATAAGTTATGACATTCTCCGGAGCGCAAGGAAATCACCGTGACCGCAGGACCACCGCTTCCGCCACGCCCCAAACGGAAGAAGAGCCACCTCGCACTGTGGACGGGAATCACTGTCGCGACTGTGCTGACCGCACTCCTTGTCACGTGGGCAACAGTGGGCACCGGCGCACTCCTTTGGGGCGCGGCACACGATAAGGCTCCAGACCCGACACCAGACAAGTACCACGAGACCAACTTCGCCACCTGCTCCGGTTTCGCCGCCCGGGCACAGGAAATTCCGCAGGCCGCTTTCGAGGTAGTCCGCAGCTGGCAACCCGAAATCAGCAAAGACGGTTCTCTCCTCTGCAGCTTCACGCCCGCCGCCCAGCGACTGCCCGAACTGCGGCTCGCCGCGAACTGGTACGCGAAAACCGACCGGCAATCAGGCCGGGAAAGCGCACAGCTCAACTTCACCGGCAACTCCGCCTTGAGCAAGGACAACAGCCCCGTCGGCCTCCCCTTCGGAGAGAAGGCGCATTGGCTCCCGGGGATGAATCCGCGGGATTGCGAACTGATCGTCCTCGACCACAACGCCACCTTCCAGGTCGGCTACACGCCCGCCAGCCCGAACGGAGGTCCCGAGGCCTGCCGCGGCGAGCTACGCAAACTGGCCGAGGCGCTGTACACGACAGCCCAGCCGCGGTGACCACCTCGCCGAGCCCTCCGGCACCTGGCACCCGGCACCCGGCCGCACGCCGCGCCCCATGGCACCCGGTCGCACGCCGCGGCGTCTAGTACCCGCAGGCACCTTGCCGCACGACGCAGTCGGCCCCACCGGGCTCAGGCAGAACCGCCGGCCCCGCCCGGCCCCACCGGGCTCAGCCAGGACCTCGGGGCCTGGCCAGAACCGCCACGCTCAGCCAAACCCGCCGGACCCAGCCGGAACCGCCACGCCCAGCCCAAACCCACCCGGCTCGACCAGCCCCGCCAGACTCGGCCAGACCCAACCGGACCCACCAGACTCAGCCAGAACCGCCACGCCCAGCCGAACCCACCAGACTCGGCCAGCCCCGCCAGACTCGGCCAGCCCCGCCAGACTCGGCCGAACCCACCAGACTCGACCAGCTCCGCCAGATTCGCCGGATTCAGCTGGAACCCACCAGACTCAGCCAGAACCGCCGGACCCTCCACGCTCGGCCAGAACCTCGGAGCCTGGCCAGAACCACCGGACTCGGCCGGACTCAGCCGGATCCGCCGGACTCAGCCAGAACCGCCACGCTCAGCCAACCCCGCCGGCCCTAGCCAGAGCCGCCACGCTCAGCCGGACTCAGCCAGCCCCGCCGGCCCCAGCCAGAGCCGCCACGCTCAGCCGGACTCAGCCGGATCCGCCCGCTCCAGTCAGAACCGCCACGCTTAGCCAGAACCTCGGGCCCCAGCCAGGGCCGCCACGCCCCGCCATCCCCAGCCGGATTCGCCGGGCCCGGACGGGCCTTGCCAGGCTCAGCCGGGAAACAGCCCTCGCGGAAATCGCCGCGGGGCCACCGCTTTCGGTCAATCCGGCAGCATAGGCATCTCCACCCCAGCCTCATGGCTCAACAGCGCCGCCCGCGTCAGCGCCGCCGCGCCGAAGCGGTTCCGCAAGGCGTCCACGGCTGAGTCCAGTGCGGTGGCCTCCGCCGACATGGCTGGGCGGGACGGTTGGTCCAGCGGCAACGCCAACTGCACCGCGCCATGGCTGTCGAGGTTCGAGAACGACAGGCCCAGCAACGTCAAACCCCGGTCGTACACCAGCGGTTGCGCCGCGGACAGCAGACCGCGGGCGGCGCACAGCAGCGTCTCCGTGTGGTCGGTGCTGTCGGCGAGCGTGTGCGACCTCGTGGCACGGGTGAAGTCCGCGAAGCGCATTCGCAGCACCACCGTCCGGCATACCCTCGACGCGCCGCGCAGTCGTCGTGCCAATCGGTCCACAATGGATACCACGATCTCGTCTAGCTCGGCAGGTGAGCGGGAGCGGCGGCCGAGGGCGCGTTGCGAGCCGATCGAGCGGCGGCGTTTTCCTGGCTGGACCGCGCGCGGGTCGCGGCCGTGTGCCAGAGCGTGCAGGTGGCGTCCGGAGCCTGGGCCCAGCATCGAGATCAGCGCGGCTTCGGGCAGTTCGGCGACTTGGCGCACGGTGCGGACGCCTCGTTCCCGCAGCTTCGCCGACGTCACCTTTCCCACCCCCCACAATCGCTCCACCGGCAGCGGGTGCAGGAATTCCAGCTCTCCGTCAGGCGGCACCACCAGCAGGCCGTCCGGTTTCGCGACGCCGCTCGCCACCTTCGCGAGGAACTTCGTGCGCGCCACCCCCACCGTGATCGGCAGCCCGACTTGCGCCAGCACCTCCGCGCGCAAGCGCACCGCGATCTCCGACGGACGACCGGCGATCCGCCGCAGACCGCCGACGTCCAAGAAAGCTTCGTCGATCGACACTCCTTCCACCGCCGGCGTCGTCTGCCGGAACACCTCGAACACCGCCTTGCTCGCCGCGCTGTAGACCGACATCCGCGGCGGCACCACCACGGCATGCGGGCACAACCGCCTCGCCTGCGCGCCGCCCATCGCGGTGCGCACGCCCAACGCCTTCGCCTCGTAGCTCGCGGCCAGCACCACGCCACCGCCCACGATCACCGGCCTGCCGCGCAGCCGGGGATCGTCGCGCTGCTCGACCGAGGCGTAGAACGCGTCGAGGTCGGCGTGGAGGATCGGTCCTTCGCTCGTCACGAACATATGTTCGCATCGAACACCGACAAAAACCGCGATCCGTTCACTCGAACGGAGTAGAAAAATCTCCCGAAGCCCCGACGGAACGCGCTAATGTCTCTCCCCGTGCGGCTCGTCCTGTTCGACCTCGACACCACGCTCGTCGATCGCGCGGAGGGCTTCCGCCGCTGGGTGTGGGAGTTCTGCGCGGAACATCGGCTCGCCGAAGCGGACGCCGAATGGCTCGTCGCCGCCGACGACCGCGGGCGCGCCGACCGGGCGACGTTCTTCAAGAGCCTCCGCGAACGCTTCGACCTGCAAGAAGCCGACCTCGAAGACACCTACCGAGAACGCCATCCCGCGCTCGTCCCGGTCGCGCCCGGAGTGCTGACCGGATTGCCCCGGCTGCGCGCCGCGGGCTGGCGGATCGGCGTCCTCGGCGAGGGCGAAGCGCAGCTGTCCACCCTGCTGTGCACCGGAATCGCCGGGCTCGTGGACGGCTGGGCGCTCGCCGGGCCGGCCGGACTGTCCACATCGGACCCGAAGCTGTTCGCGCTCGCCGCCGAACGCTGCGAAACGACGCTGGACGACGCCTGGCTGGTCGGCGCGGACGTCGAAGCCGGGCGATCCGCGGGCCTGCGCACCGTGCGAGTCGGCCAAGGCCAGGACGCCGCGGCCGCGATCGCGCTGCTGCTCCGGAGCTAGCTCTCCACGTCGATCTGCCAGGTGCCGTTGCGCTGCGACATTGTGTAGTGGTGCGACTCGGTCGTCGTGCCGCCGCTGGTGCGGTGATAGGTGATCTTCGCGCTGAGCGTGTTGTCGCCGGTGACCTGGACGTCGTTCGCGGTCACCGAGCTGAACTGGCTCCACCACGACTTGTACCGGTCGAAGGTCTGATTCTTCCTGGCACGGAACCCGTCGCTGAGCATCGCCCAGCCGCTCTCCAGATTGCTCGGCAGGTACGAGAAGTAAGTACGCAGCGCGGAAGCCATCGCGTCCGGCGAGTTCGCGGCTGAACTGGACGACGGAGGAGCGCTCGACGAAGGCGGAGTTGACGGCTGAGTCGACGGCGAAGGCTGCGACACCGACGATGACGCCGGAGCGATGGAAGGCGCGGAAGTCCCAGAAGCAGGCGGCGGGTTCGCCGACGGATTCTCCTCCCCGTGGTTACGGGTGAGGACGACGGTGACGATCACGGCGATCACGACGAGCAGCGCGCCCGCCCCGGCGAAGATCATCCCGCGGCGTCTTCGGTCCGAACCTGCGGGCGGCGCGGCAGCAGCACCCGCGGCCGGCACCGCGACCGTGGTGGGCACGACCGGCGGTTTGGCTTCGGGCAGCGTCGGCGGTTCCGGAACCGTCGCGACCGGAGTGACGCCGCCGTCGAGCTTGCGCAGCTCCGCGACGACCTCGGTCATCGACGGCCGGTCCTCCGGCTTGAGCTCCAGCAGCTTCAGCAGCAGCGGCTCCAGCTTCCCGGCCTGTTTCGGCGGGTTGATCGAACCGCTGGAAACCCGGTACAGCAAGGCGATCGCGTTGTCCGCGGTGCCGAACGGCGGATCGCCCTCCACCGCCATGTACAGCGTCGCGCCGAGAGCGAACACGTCGGAGGCGAACGTCGCGTCCTCGCCGCGGGCGACCTCCGGCGCGAGGAACGCGGGCGTGCCGGAGATTTCGCCGGTCGCGGTGAGCGTGACGTCGCCGACCGCGCGGGAAATGCCGAAGTCGGTCACCTTGACCGTGCTGCCGTCGTCGCCGAGCAGGACGTTGCCCGGTTTGACGTCGCGGTGCACGATGCCCGCCCGGTGCGCGGCGGCGAGCACGCCCGCCAGCTGCACCGCGAACGGAATCGCCTCGTCGACGGTCAGCGGGCCGTCCTCGCGCAGTTTCACCGCGAGGCTGCGCGAGGGCAGGTACTCCATGATCAGCCACGGCCGGTCCTCGTGCTCGACCACGTTGAACACCGAGATGGCGTTCGGATGCTGCAGCCGGGCGGCGATGCGGGCCTCGCGCATGGCGCGGTTGCGGGCTTCCTCGACCTTGTCCTCGCCCTGGTTCACGGGCATGAGGAGTTCCTTGACGGCGACGACGCGGCCGAGGATCTTGTCCTCCCCGCGCCAGACCATCCCCATCGCGCCGCTGCCGATCAGTTCGACGAGCTCGTAGCGACCGGCGACCTGCCGGCTCTCCTCGGTCAACGGAAAACCCTTCGGTGCGACATCATCCACGGACGGCGATCACCCAGTTTTCCACGGACGGCCGGAGCCGGATCCGCGACCCACCCGCGCCCGGCCGGGGTTGCTCCGGGTGGCCGAGTCACGACAGGGTGAGCACATGACCACGACGGCGCCGTCTTTCCGGAGCGTGTTCCGGATGGGCGAATTCCGTGCGCTCTGGCTCGCGCACGTGCTGTCGGTGGCAGGTGACCAATTAGCACGAGTCGCGCTGACTGTGTTGGTATTCAACCGAACGGCGTCCGCGGGCTGGGCCGCCGGGACGTACGCGCTCACCTATTTGCCGGACCTCCTCGGCGGCGCGCTCGGCGGGCTCGCCGACCGGTTCCCGCGCCGGACCGTGCTCGTGGTCGCGGATGTCGTGCGCGCACTGCTGGTCGCGTTGATGGCGATTCCCGGCATGCCCTGGCCGATCGCCGCGGGACTGCTCGTGGTCGTGCAACTCGCGGCCGGGCCGTTTCAGGCCGCGCGGCAAGCTGTCCTGCCGGACATGCTGGGCGAGGAGAAACTGGCGACCGGACAAGCGATTCTCTCCTCGACGTACCAGGCCGCGCTGGTGATCGGCTTCGGCGCGGGCGCGGCGGTGGTCGCGTGGCTCGGGGTTTCGGGCGCGTTGTGGGCGGACGCGGTGACGTTCGCGGTGTCGGCGGCCGCGCTGCGCTGGGGTTTGCGGCTGTACCCGGTTTCGAAGGTGGCCGAGCACGTGCCGCAGTGGGCCTCGCTGAAGGCGGGCTGCCGGCTGGTCGCGCGGGACCGGAAACTGCGGTCGCTGCTGGCGATCGCGTGCTGCTGCGGGTTCTACGTGGTGCCGGAGGGGCTGGCGGTGCCGGTGGCCGCGCAACTCGGCGGCACCGGCGTGCTCGGCTGGCTGCTGGTGGCGAACCCGGTCGGGACGCTGCTCGGGGCGCTGCTGATCAGCCGGTTGCCGCGGGCGCGGCAGGTGCGGTGGCTGGGTCCGCTCGCGGTGGCGAGCAGTCTCGTGTTGCTGCCGACCGGCTGGACGCCCGCGTTGCCGGTGGTCGTGGTGGTCTGGACGGTGTCCGGGATGTTTTCCGCGCACGACTTGATCACCCAGGTGCAGTACAGCCTCGCCGCGCCGCCGGAACAGCGCGGCCAGGTGATCGGGGTCGCGATCGCCGCGTTGCGCGCGGCACAGGGCCTGACGATCGCGGCCGCGGGCGCGTTGGCGCTGGCCTTCGCGCCGACGACGGTGGTCGCGATCGCGGCTGTGGCCGGGGCGGGGTGCGCCGGCCTGGCCGGGATCGCGTGGGCGCGGGCGGTGCGAGCGGACCGCGCGGTGCGGCCCCGCCGAACTCCCCTCGACGGGGCCACCCCACCTCCCGCGCCGTAATCCGCGGGACGGGTGTGCCGCGGGACTGGTTCGGATCACGTCCAGTTGTTGTCACGCACGCCCTCTCACCTCCTCGTGGGGCGGGCTGGGGGCGGTTCAGCGGGTCCAGTTGTTGTCGCGCATGGCGGCGGTTCCTTTCGCTGGTCGGCGGGCAGTGATTGGCGGGGCTCAGCGAGTCCAGTTGTTGTCGCGCATCGCGGCAGCTCCCTTCGCGGCTCGACGGGCGGGCTGGGGGCGGTTCAGCGGGTCCAGTTGTTGTCGCGCATGGCGGCGGTTCCTTTCGCTGGTCGGCGGACGGTGATCGGCGAGGCTCAGCGAGCCCAGTTGTTGTCACGCATCGCGGCAGCTCCCTTCGCGGCTCGACGGGCGGTGGTGGCGGAGGTTCAGCGAGTCCAGTTGTTGTCACGCATGGCGGCAGTTCCCTTCGCTGGTCGGCGGACGGTGATCGGCGAGGCTCAGCGAGCCCAGTTGTTGTCACGCACGGCAGCGGCTCCTTTCGCAGTTCGGCGGTCGGTGGTCAACGAGGCTCAGCGGGACCAGTTGTTGTCGCGCACGGCGGCAAGTTCCTTTCGCGAGGTCGGCGGTCAGTAATCGGCGGGAATTCAGCGGGTCCAGTTGTTGTCGCGCATCGCGGCGGCTCCCTTCTCGAATCGACGGTCGGTAATCGAGCGGATTCAGCGAGTCCAGTTGTTGTCACGCACAGCGATCTCCTTCCTCGTCGTCAATCGGCGAACAGCGGGCTTCAGCGGTTCCAGTTGTTGTCGCGCATCGCGGCGGCTCCTTCCCGGATCAGCGGTCAGCGATCAAGCAGGTTCAGCGAGTCCAGTTGTTGTCGCGCATGGCAGTCGCTCACCTCCTTCTCCAGCACTTCGTCCAGCGGTTTCAGTCGTTTCACCGGTTCCAGTTGTTGTCGCGCACCGCACACCTCCTTTCCGATCACCCGTCGCGATCACCCGGCCGTCCTCAGCGGGTCCAGTTGTTGTCGCGCATCCCGCCGCCTCCTTTCCGGTTTCCTTCCGCGTCCCGGATTCCCGCGTTCCGTCCCGTTCACCAGTTGTTGTCCCGCACTGTGGGCACCTCCTCTCCTCCGCGAGGGCCGAAAGTCTCGACCTCGAGTCGAGACCACGAGGGCGACTTGCGTCACCGCGGTGTCGTCCAGTTGTTGTCGCGCACGGTCGTCACCTCCGTTTCAGAGTCGCGCCTTCGGCGGTTTTCGCACGTCATCGCCGGTAGGGCGGTCACCGAAAGTGGCCATGGGGGTCCAAACGGGACTCTCGTGGATCCCCTGGTCCGGCCCGGATTCGGAGCAGCTGGCCACTACCCACAGTGGCCACCTCCCCTCGCCGGCCGGCCAGCGCTGGGCTGTCCGGGCGAAATCGCCCCGGTGCTTCCCAGAGTCCGGACGACAGGCAGCACACAACGCGCCTCGTCGTTTACCGTAGAAGCCAATCGGGTGAGGTGAAGAGTGCGCGGACGAGTTGCCGGGTGGTTCACAGGCTGGCGCCTATGGCGGTTGCCCTCGCACGTCCGCATGTATGTGCTGCTGGTGAACGTCGTGGCAGTGGGCACCACCCTCGCCACCGCGTGGCTCGCCCCGGTGCACCAGATCGATCTAGTCCGCTTCGGCGTCCTCGCGGTGTGCGCGGCGCTGGCGATCGAGGCGACCCGGCACATCGAGCGACAGCGCGAGTACAGCCGTGCGCCCACAGTTGCGTACGTCGACACCAAGGCCGTCTGGAGCATCGCCGCTGTGGTGGCGCTGCCGGCGATCCTCGCGTCGGCGATGGTCGTGCTCACCTACGCCGTCGCCTGGTGGCGGGTCTGGCCGCACGAACGGCCGGTCCTGCCGCACCGCTGGATTTTCTCCTGCGCGACTGTCCTGTGCGGGACGCAGGCCGCGGTCGCCGTGCTCGCGCTCGGCATGCACGAATACCCGGGAGTGCTCGCGGGCGGCTTCGGTCCGGGCCTGCTCGACCTGGTCGTCTTCGTGCTGGCCGCCGGGCTGCGCTGGGCGATCAACACCGCGCTCGTCATGGTCGCGATCGCGCTGTCGAGCCCGCCGCGGTCTTTCGCGGACCTGTTCTCCGGCTTCGGCGACCAGCTGCTCGAAGCGGGCGCGATCGGGCTCGGCCTGGTCACCGCGGCGCTCCTGCTGCTGGCCAACCCGCTGCTCCTGGCGGGCGTCGTGATCGCGCTCGTGGCGCTGCACCGCGGGCTGCTGCTCACCCAGTTCCAGCGCGACGCGCGCACCGACGTCACCACCGGGCTTGCCACCAAACGCTGGTGGCGCACGGTCACCGAGCGCTATCTCGAACGCGCGCGGGCGAACCAGGACAGCGTCGGCGTGCTGCTGCTCGACCTCGACCACTTCAAGGCGATCAACGACACCTACGGCCACCCCACCGGCGACCTGGTGCTGCGCGAGATCGCGCTGTCGCTGCGCGACGAGGTCCGCGAGCAGGACGTGTGCGGCCGCTGGGGCGGCGAGGAGTTCGCGATCGCGCTGCCGGACATCCCGAGCGCCGAGCACCTCGGCCACATCGCCGACCGCATCCGGCGGCGGGTTCCGCAGGTGGTCGTCGCGCTGCCGGACCAGGATTCGGTGATCAGCGACCTGACCGTCTCGATCGGCTGCGCGCTGTACCCGGCCGAGCATCTAGCCAGCGTCGACGACGTGCTGGTGGCCGCCGACGCCGCGCTGTACCGGGCCAAGCAGGCGGGGCGGAACCGGGTGGAGCTGGCGAGCGCTTGACCGCCTGCTCAGGCCACCGCTAGAACTCGTCACATGGACTGGACTCTCGAGGTCGTCGTCGTTCCCGTCACCGATATCGACCGGGCGAAAGCGTTCTACGCCGACCGGGTCGGCTTCCGCCTCGACCACGACATCAGCCCCGCGCCGGGGCAGCGCCTGGTGCAGCTGACGCCGCCGGGCTCGGGCTGTTCGATCGTCCTGGGCAAGGGCATGGTGCCGGACATGCCGCCGGGGTCGATCAAGGGTCTGCAGCTGGTCGTCGCCGACGTCCGGAAAGCCCGCGAGGAACTGGTGGAACGCGGCGTCGAGGTCGGCGAACTCCAGGTCTACGGCCCAGACCCGGGCACCGGCGCGCTCGAAGACCTGGACAATATCGGGTTCGTCCACTTCGCCGACCCCGACGGCAACACCTGGTCCGTGCAGCAGATCTCCGCCCGCGCCAAGGGTTAACCCGCGACGGCCGCGGCCAGTTCGGTCTGCAGCGTCCGGGCCGCCGGGGTTACCGCCTGACCGCGTGGCAGCACGAAATCGACGCGGCGTTCGATCGTCGCGTCGGTCAGGGCCGCGAGCCCAGACACCGGACTCGCGGCCAGAACGCACGGCCCGCTACGAGGCCGAGGACGGTGGGTCGGGATGGTGTTCAAGACCGGTTTTTCGCACTCGGCCGAATCCGCGGTGCCTGCCTCCCGGGCCGGGGTACTTTCGGTGGTCTTGTCGTGGCCTGCCTCGGGATGGAGCCTTCGTCTGTCGAAACGGCCTAGTCCACCAACGCACCACAACTGACATTCACCGTGGCAGCGGTCATCGACCGAGCCCGATCGGACGCGACAAACGCCGCTACCGCACCAACATCGGCCAACGTCGCGGTGCGGCCGAGCATGGTCGGTTCGGCGAGCTCCGCGGTGAGTTCCTCGGCGCCGGGGAAATCCGCCGGGATCGTTTCAGGGATGCCACCGGTCCGGAGCGTCACCGTGCGCACGCCGTGTCGGCCCAGTTCAGCGGCGAGTTGTCGGCGCATCGCTTCCAGAGCGGCGAATCCGACCTGCAGGCCGCCGACCGCGTGGTTGCGGACCGGATCGCCGTCGCCGCCGAAGAGGAGGACTACGCCGCTGCCTTGACGTTTCATGTGACGGCCAGCCGCGCGCATGGTGAGAAAAGTGGTGCGGACGCCGTTGACTACCGGTTGTTCGTAGTCGGCCAGCGACATCTCGACCATGGGAGTCCCCTGGATGTCGCCGTGGCTGATCACGTTCACCGAGATGTCGAGGCTGCCCGCGGCTTCGACTACCGCGTCGGCGTGGGCGTCGACGGATTTCTCGTCGAGCGCGTCGACTACAGCGACGTCGGCAGTGCCGCCAGCAGTGCGGATGTCGTCGGCTACGAGGTCCAGCTTTTCGCGGGTGCGTCCGGCCAGGAAGACGCGCGCGCCTTCCTCGGCGAACGCCCGAGCGAACGCACCACCGATTCCACCGCCAGCGCCGTACACAACCGCGTTTTTGCCTTCCAGCAGCATCTTCAAGGCTCCCTTCTAGTGGCTGTCACTAGTGCGTCGGGCGGGGAGCCGAAGAATCGACATCGTTCTTCAAGGACGTTGTGCCCCCATCGGGTTGGGGATCGGGACGCCGCCGCGATCGATGATCCGTCGGCTCAGCGGGGTGGCCAGCTCGAGTACTCGGTCGACCCCTTCCGGGCCCAGCGCTTCGAGCGGGGCGGCGGCCAGGCGATCGGTGGTTTCTTCGATGGTGCGGCGGACTTCCACGCCCGCCGGGGTCAGGCCGTCCGCGTCAATCAAGCCGCGATCGACCAGGTTTTCTGTTGCGGCGGACCATTCTTCGTCGGTCCAGCCCCGGGCGCGTTGGACTTGCTCGCGGGTGGTGGCTCCGGTGGCGATGTGGGTGAGGGTCGTTTCCAGGCCGGTGAGGCCGGAGGCGACCGCGGCCAGGACGTGGCCGTCGCCTCGATGTTCACGCAGCACGGCGGTCGCCAGCCACAACCGGGCCAGCGGCCGATCCGGGCGCGGCACAGCAGACCAAGCCGCGGCGAGCGGCCGGGCATCGAATTGGCAAGCGGCGACTGCCTTTTCCAGCAACGTGACCAGCTCGTCCACCGCCTCCGACCCGAGCAATCGCGTCAACGCCGCTTCGACCGCTTCCACCCGCGTACGCACGACGTCTGAAGGAGAGGCGAACGTCCACGCGTCAGGAAGCGCTCGCGCGACCATCCCTGGTGCGAACCCGAAAAACATCGACGTGACCGGTTCCGGACCGATCGGGCCGAGTGGCGCCGCCCGGCCCGCGAAGTAGCCCATCCACCATCCGCGCAGGCCGACGTGCTTCGCCGCCGCGGCGGGTTCCGGGGCGAAGTAGACGACTGCGTGGAGGGGTTCTGTTGCGGTCCATAGGTTTCGGGCCGGGTTCGGCTTCATGCGGGCAACTCTAAGCCCCGGGTACGACACAAAAACGCGAAAAAAGCCCGCCGCCCCGAAAGAGGGACGGCGGGCCGAAAAACAGGTGAGCGTCAGGCGAGCTCGAGGCCGTAGGACTGCAGTTCCAGAGTCAGCGGGTAGAAGTAGCTGGTCTGGGTGTCGCCGCCGGAGAGGGTGCCGAGGCCCTTGTCCCCGTCGTACGCCGGGCCGCCCGAGTCGCCGTGGTCGGTGTGGGCGGTGGTGCCGAATTCGTGGTTCAGGACGCCGACGTCGAAGTTCACCGACTCGTCGACCGAGGTGACCTGGCCGCTGCCGCCGCCGGTGGTCTGGCCCATCTTCTCGATCTGCTCGCCGACGGTCGGGGTGCCGGCGCTGGAGATCTTCTGGCCGGTGTTGATCGCGCCGTCGCCGGTGCCGTTCGGGCGGGTCAGCAGGCCGGAGTCGGCTCCGGGGCAGTCGCTCTGGACGACCTGGGCGCCGGAGACGTCGCCGCCGGACCAGGTGCCGCCCTCGTTGGTGCAGTGGCCCGCGGTCAGCATGTACGGCTGGCCGCCCTTGGTCACGTTGAAGCCGAGCGAGCAGGTGAACTGCCCGTTGTTGATCGAGTCGCCGTCCGCGATGTAGGTGGACAGCTTGCCCGAGCGCTGCTCGACGCGCGCCGCGTCGCCCAGCTTCGCGGCAGCCGCGGCGACCTTGTCCTTCGTGGCCTGCGACGCCGAGTCGTAGATCTTCACCACGACCTGGTTGGTCTTGGTGTCGATGCCCCACGACGTCTGCGGCACGTTCTTCACGGTGTCCATCTGGTTCTTCGCGCCGGTGAGGGCGGTGAAG
Organism: Amycolatopsis sp. NPDC059235; assembly: GCF_042754125.1. Lineage (NCBI taxonomy): Bacteria > Bacillati > Actinomycetota > Actinomycetes > Pseudonocardiales > Pseudonocardiaceae > Amycolatopsis > Amycolatopsis sp. NPDC059235. The sequence goes on along the minus strand of NZ_JBHZAG010000076.1, from coordinate 7,319 downwards.
CTGTGCTTGACGAGCTTGGTCGCGAAGCCGGCTGCCTTCGCCTTCTCCTGCGTCGCGGCGTCGGTGACGTTCAGCACCGCTTTGCCGCGTTCGAGGTAGATGCCGCCGTTTCCGGCGCCGAGCGTGTCGGCGACCTGCGTCGCCTGGGTGATCGCCTGTGCCTGCATCTGGGCGAACGCCATCGGGCTTGCCGAGGCGGCGTTCACGCACATGCCCGCGGTCAGGGCCGCGGCCGACAGTGCGGTGAATCCCGCGACGAGTGTCTTCCGGGAAGTCATGGATCTTCCTCCAGGTGGGCTGAAACCGACCGGTGGGACGCCCCACACTTTTGTTGCCCGGCAACCAACGCGAAACCGACGAAGGTTGGTTAATAACCAAAAAATGCGGACTAATCGGGCGCTGCTGCGCCGTTCGGACCACCTGGAATACCCCGAACGGCGCCGCTGACCTGCGTCAGTGCTGTCCGGGCCACCGGACGTGCTCGGCGTAGCCCTCGTTCTTGCGCAGGTACCCGGCGATGAACGGGCACACCGGAACGATCACGCCGCCGCGCGCCACGACGTCGTCCAGCGCGGCCTTCGCCAGCACCTTGCCGAGACCGCGACCGCCGAACTCGTCGCCGATCTCGGTGTGGGTGAACACGGTTTCGGTGTCCTTCGGGGTGAATTCGGCGAAGCCGGCGAGCTTGCCGTCCGCATACACTTCGTAGCGGTTTTCGCTGTCGTTGCGGGATACCCGGGGTTCTTCTTCGCTCATTCCCGCATCCTCACACACCGCCGGAATCCTCGCGCCGCGCTCAGCCCGTGCTCTCCCGCGCGAGCAGTTTGTGCGGCGCGACGAATTCCTCGGCCGGAAGCCCCGGATTCTCGATGCGGGCGGCGAGACGCGACACCGCGGTCCGCGCGATGAACGGGGCGTCCAGCGAAACGGTGCTCAATGAGGGTCGCGAGTAGCGGCCTTCCTCGATGTCGTCGATGCCGATGATCGCCACGTCCTCCGGGACGCGCAGCCCGGCGTCGAACACCGCACGGATCGCGCCCATCGCGAGCAGGTCGGAGTAGCAGAAAATGGCGTCTGGACGCGGAGATTCGCGAAGCAGCGACGCGGTGGCCGCGTAGCCGTCCGCCCGGCCGTAATGGGCGGCCGTGGCCTGCAGCGCGTTCACCGGCTCCAGGCCGTGCTCGTCGAGCGCCTTGCGGAATCCCTCGGTGCGCTGCAACGGCGTCGCGTACATCTCCTTCGGCTGCGCGCCGATCGCCGCGACGCGAGTACGGCCGCGGTCGAGCAGGTGCGTTGTCGCGTCGTGGGCCGCGACGACGTTGTCGATCGCCACGTGGTCGAAACGATGGTCGAAGACGTGCTCGCCGAGCAGGATCAGCGGCGACGAGCGCGCCGGGTCCACGTCGCGCAGTTCGTCGCCGGTCGCGAGCGGCGCGAACAGCATGCCGTCGAACAGATTGCGCCTGCCCCCGCCGCGCAGCAGCTGGCGTTCCCGCTCGTGGTCGTGCCCGGTCTGGTCGATCATCACCTGGAAGCCGAGGCTCGCCGCGGCGTCGATGACCTCGCGGGCGAGCTGGCTGAAGTACGGCACGTCGATCTCCGGCACCACCAGCGAGAGCAGCCCGGTCTTGCCGGTGCGCAGCGTGCGGGCGACCGGGTTCGGGATATAGCCGAGTTCCTCGATGGCCCGCAGCACGCGCTGGCGCATCTTCTCGCTGACGTGCTCGTACCCGCTGACGACGTTCGACACCGTGCGCACCGAAACCTGCGCCCGATCCGCCACGTCCCGCAACGTCGCCGCCATGGAGCCCCCTTCGCCGGAAGTCATCCTACCTTTTGCAACGTGTGCAAGCATGTCGTACAGTTTGCCTACGTTGGCAAATCCACGGCGAGCCCTTCTCCGCACGCCGAGTTGCCGCCGTCCCGCACAAAGGAGTGCCATGAACCCCACTCTCCGACGGAGCGGACGGACAGCCCGCCTCCTCCCCCGCCGCGGCATCGCCGTCGCCGCCGCGGCGCTGCTCGTCACCGGGCTGAGCGCCTGCGGCCCGGACATCAGCTCCGACGCCCCGGCCACGGGCAACGCCGTGCTGCAGGCCTCGTCCGACGAGGTGCCCAAGGGCGAGATCACCGTCTGGGACCGCTCCGGCGACCTGTACAAGGTCTTCGACTCGGCGATCAAGAAGTTCACCGCGAAGTACCCCGGCGTCACGGTCAAGCACGAGGCCGTCGACATCGACTCGAAGCTGCAGAACACACTGATCACCGGCACCGACGTGCCCGACGGCGTCTTCCTCGACGACGCCAAGGTCGGCGGCTACGTCAGCCACCTGTGGAATCTCAAGGACGTGCTCGCGCCCTACACCAAGGACATCGCCAAGCAGAAGGTCGACGTCAACACCGTCGGCGGCGGTATTTACGGGGTGCCCTTCGACCTCGACCCCGGGCTGCTGTTCTACAACGCGAAGGCGCTGAGCGCGGCCGGGATCGACCCGAACGGCATCAAGACCTACGACGATTTGCTCGCCGCGGCGAAGAAGTACCAGCAGTTCAAGCCCGGCGCGAAGCCGATCCACCTGGAGCAGAACGCCTTCAACAGCCAGCTCCAGCTCGAGATGTTCGCCAGCCAGCTGGGCACCGGCCTCGCCGGTCCGGACGGCAAGCTGCGGCTGAATTCCCCGCAGTACCACCAGATCCTGACCTGGCTGGACACCGTGCGCAAAGAAGGGCTCGGCACCCGCGCCGAGTACCTCAAGCCCAGCGACGTCAGCGCGCTGGACTCGGCCGACGAGGTCTTCTACCCGTGGGCGATCTGGTTCGACTTCGCCCCGCAGCAGCAGCTGACCGCGACCAAGGGCGACTGGCGGGCGATGCCGTTGCCGGCGTGGACCGCGGGCGGCGCGCGCAGCGGCGCGATGGGCGGCTCGTCGTTCGTCATCCCGAAGGACGCCAAGAATCCCAAGCTGTCCTGGCTGTTCTACCGCTTCCTGATGTTCGACCAGGCGGGCTACACCGCCGTGTACGGTCCCAACGCGGTCTATCCGGGTGGTCTGAACACCTCGGTCCCGGCTTACCAGCCCGCCGCCGATCCGGCGAAACCGCTGTTCCGGCCGATCGACGCGATGGGCGGCCAGGACGTCTGGAAGACCGCCGTCGAAGCGGGCCGGGAAATCCCCGGCGGGGCCCCGATCCCGGCCTGGTGGTCCGGCGCGGTCGACTACCTCGGCACCGACCTGCAGAAGATGCTGGACGGCGCGCTCACCCCGCAGCAGGTGATCGACAAGGCGGGCAAGGACATCCAGACCAACCTGATCGACCGCAAATGACCACTCGTTCCGTCTCCCTCGCGACGAAGGTGTACCGGGAGCCGGCCGTCGAGCCGCGCACCCGGGCACCGCGTCGGCGGCGGCGCACTCTTCCGTTGCGCCGCCTGCTCGCGCCGTACGTGTTCGTGCTGCCGTTTGTGTTGTTGTTCTTGGCTTTCAGCGTCTACCCGTTGTTCTTCACGCTGCGCCTGAGTTTCACCGACTGGCACGGATCCGGTGCCGCGCACTGGATCGGCATCGACAACTACCGTTATCTGCTGACCAGCAGCGGATTCTGGTCGTCGCTCGGCAACTCTGGCGTGCTGTGGCTGCTGATCGTCCCGGCACAGCTGGTGCTGGCGGTGCTCGTGGCCGTGCTGCTCAACGCGATCAAGCGGCTGCGCGGGTTCTACCGGGTGGCGTTCGTCGTGCCGTTCGTGACGCCGCTGGTCGCGGTCGCGCAGATCTGGATCGTGCTGTTCGACCAGGACAACGGCGCGGTGAACGCGATGCTCGGCGCGGTCGGCCTTCCCCCGGTCGGCTGGCTCGTCACCAGCGGATGGGCCAAACCGACACTCGCGTTGCTGTTTCTCTGGAAGACCACCGGATTCGTGGTGCTGATCGTCCTTTCCGGACTCCAGCAGATCGACCGCGGCCTGTACGAGGCGGCTTCGCTCGACGGGGCGGGCCGGATCCGGCAGCTGTGGACGATCACCGTTCCGCTGCTGCGCCGTTCGCTGATGTTCAGCCTCGTTCTGCAGACGCTGGCGGTGTTCCAGATGTTCGCCGAGCCGTACGTGGTGACGAAAGGCGGGCCGTACACCTCGACCACGACGGCCGGGCTCTACCTCTACAACCACATCACGCGCGCGGATCTCGGCACCGGGGCGGCGAACTCGTTCCTGCTGGTGATCGTCGTGATGGCGGTGTCGCTGCTTTTCGTCCGGCTGCTCCGAGCGGAGGACTGACATGACCACTCTCGGCGTCCGCCAGCGAAAGCCCCGGCCGCTGCTCGGCTCGCACGCGTTCCTGCTCGTGCTGACCGTCGCCCTGCTCGCACCGGTGGTGTGGGCGATCCTGTCGTCGTTCAAACCGGCGGGCGAGATCATCCGGAACCCGCTCGGGTTCGACCCGGCGACCTTCACCCTCGCCAATTTCCGCGGGATGTTCCAGGACGTCCCGATCGGCAGCGGGTTCCTCAACACCGGGATCGTGCTCGTGGCGAAGGGCGCGATCACGATGTTCTGCGCGCCGCTGGCGGCCTACGCGTTCGCGAAATACCGGTTCGCCGGCCGCAACCTGATCTTCGGCGCCGTGCTGCTCACCCTGATGCTGCCGACGATCGTGCTCGTCATCCCGCTGCTGCTGGAGATGAAGGAACTCGGCTGGGTCAACACCTACCAGGCGCTGATCCTGCCCGGTTCGGTCGACGCGTTCGCGATCTTCTGGATGCGCCAGGTGATCGCGGCGGTGCCGGACGAGCTGCTCGACGCCGCCCGCGTCGACGGCTGCGGCGAGTTCGGCATCTTCTGGCGCGTGGTGGTCCCGGCGATCCGGCCCGGCCTCGCCGGGCTCGGCGTGCTGACGATCATGAACATCTACAACGATTTCGTCTGGCCGGTCGTCGCGGCCAGCTCCAGCCGGATGGCCACCCTCCAGGTGGTCCTCTCGACGCTGGCCCAGAACATCTCGGGCAACCGGGTGGGCGCCGATTACGCGACCATCACCGGCGAACTGCTCGCCGCCGCGTCGATCGCGCTCGTCCCGCTGCTGATCCTGTTCATCGTGCTGCAGAAGCACTTCATCAACGGCATCCTCGCCGGAAGCGTAAAGGGCTGACACACATGACGATTGCCGAGAACGCCGCCGACCCGACCGCCGCGGAGGCGGTCCCGCGGCCGGGGTACCCGCGTCCCGACCGGGACCGGTCCGCGAGATGGATGAGCCTCAACGGCCGCTGGCGATTCGCCGCGGCCGACGGTGCGCCCGAGTCGATCACCGTCCCGTTCGCTTGGGAGACTATGGCTTCCGGCGTACATCGCACCTGGCTGGAACGTGCGGTTTACACACGGACGATCACGATTCCGCCGGAGTGGACCGGACGCCGGGTGGCGCTGTGCTTCGGCGCGGTGCATCACCGGGCGGTCGTCTCGATCGACGGGAAGCCCATCGGTTCGCACGTCGGCGGGCACAGTTCGTTCGAGTTCGACGTCACCGACGTGCTGGAGCTCGGCCGATCCGCCGAACTGACCGTCGAGGTCGAGGCACCTGCGGACAAACGCGAAATCCCACACGGCAAACAGCGTTCGATCCCGCGAGACGACTACGACGGCGTCTCGTTCACGCCGACGTCCGGAATCTGGCAAAGTGTCTGGCTTGAGGCACGCGGACGCACCTACGCCGCCGAGGTTTCCGTACGCGGAGATTCGTTGACCGGCTTCGACATCGCGGGCGAACTCGCCGGGGACGCTCCGGACAGCGCCGCCGTGGTCGCGCTCCTGGAAGGCCGCGAGACCGTCCTTCCGGTGCGGGACGGGCAGTTCTCCGGTCGGCTGGAAATTCCGTCGCCGCAGTTGTGGAGCCCGGAATCGCCGCATCTGTACACCATCTCGCTGACCGTGGGAGAAGGCGACTACGCCGACCAGTTGACCGTGACCGGCGGGCTTCGCCGGATTGAAACACGCAGCGAAGCGTTGTATCTCAACGGGGAACGGCTGTACGTGCGCGGCGTGCTCGACCAGGGCTACTGGCCCGTGTCCGGGTTCACCGCACCGGACGACGAAGCATTGGTCCGCGACCTCGAATTGGCGCGAGAACTTGGTTTTTCGCTGGTACGCAAGCACTTGAAGTTCGAGGAGCCACGGTGGCTCGACCATGCCGACCGGACCGGGATGCTGATCTGGACTGAACCCCCTGCGCCGAGCCGGTTCAGCCCGGCCGCCGCCGCGGCGTTCGAGGCGCAACTGCCGGACCTGGTCCGGCGCGACGGAAACCATCCGTCGATCGTGATCTGGGGACTGTACAACGAAGAATGGGGCCTGGACTGGGACATCCCCGGCAGCCCGGAGCGCGCTGCCGCGGCCGTACGCGCCTACGACCTCATGCGCTCGCTCGACGACACCCGGCCGATCGTGGAGAACTCCGGCTGGGCGCACGTGAAGACCGATCTGATCGACTGGCATTACTACGACGAGAATCCGCGCAACTGGGCGGAAAACCTCGCCGCGCTCGCGTCCGGGGAGCGGGAATCGTTCGAGGTCAAGCTCCGGCCGGATTTCCTGGTTGACAAATCGTTCTACGGTTCCGCTGACTTCCCGCGCTCGGGTGTGCCGGTGCTGAACAGCGAGTACGGCGCCGGGTTCACCAGCCTGGAGCGGGCGTGGCACGTACGCTGGCAGACCCAGGAAATCCGCAGGCACGACCGGTTTTCCGGCTATATCTACACCGAACTGACCGACGTGGAACACGAAATGGCGGGCCTGCTGGACGCGCACCGCCGGCCGAAGGACTGGGGCGGGCTCAACCCGGCCGACGCCTTCGCGGCGACCACCCTGGTCGTTGACCTCGTGCCCGCGCACGCGGGTGCCGACCTGCCGGTCCCGACGGAATCGTTGACCCTCGATGTGCACATCTCGCACACCGGCCGGGAGCCGATCGCGGGAACTCTGCACGCTGGTTGGGGCGCTTCAGGTTCGCGCAATCTGCCTCTCGCGGTGACTTCCCTTGCCGCGCAGGCGAAACCTTTCCGGATCAGCGACGCGTTCCCGCTGACCGTCCCGGCACCGGATGGTCCGGCGCGACTGCACCTGTGGCTGGAAACGGACGGCAAGGTGACCGCGCGGACCTTTGTGGACGCAGCGGTGGTGGAGGAATTGAACCGGCGCGGCGCGCGTAGCTGACAACGGGGACGGGGGGGGCGCGGGGGGGGCGGGCCGCGGGCGGGCGGGGCGTGTTGGGGGTTTGGGGGGGGGCCCGGCCGAACCCCGCCCCCCCCGGGGGGGGGCGGGGCCGGAA